>JAPOLP010000224.1 GCA_029977045.1 Planctomycetota bacterium | reverse complement strand
GTGCCATTGCCCACTGGCTGTTCTCGACTTCCTTGAGCAGCGACTGGATCGCCTTGTTATCGAGCTTGACGATGTCATCGAAGACTAACATCAGCCGCTGAATCTCGTCAACCAGCTCTTCGGACTCCTGTTCCAGGCCTTCCAGAATGCCCTTACTCGTCAGCCGGTCGGTGACGTTCAGAATCTGAGCCACCAGCGGAATCCCGCCAGAGAATTCGGTTTCCTGATTGAACAGCGAAGCCATCCGCGTCTTCAGGCTACGTTCGATCTCCCGAATGATCTCCGGCTGCGTCTGCTCCATGTTCGCCACGCGGCGAACAACGTCGAGCTGCTTGTCCGGAGGCAGTTCCGACAGGATGTCCGCGGCGAGGTTCGTCGGCAGGTAGGACAGGATCAGCGCGATCGTCTGCGAATGCTCCTCCGAGATGTAGTTGAGCACGTCATCGGCCTGAGCACGGTGCAGGAATCCAAACGGCACGGACTCCATCGACCGTCGCACATTGTCGACGATGTCCGACGCCTCATCGCCCAGCAGTTCGCCAGCAAGGTCTAGGCTTCCGCGTTAGATCACAGTGCGGTTTTCGACGGCGTCCCGAAACTCAGTGATCGCCGCCGACTGCTCGTCCTGGCTGACGTCGTCGGTCTTCGCCAGTTCCAGCGTCAATCGTTCTTTCTCTTCCAGCGGCAGAAGCGCAAGGACAGAGCGAGCCTGCTCCTTGTCGAGGCTCAACAGAACAATCGCGGCTTTCTTGATGTTGTCCATATCTTGTTTCGAGTCGGACTCACGCCTTCTGAATCATCCTGGCCAGTACCGCAGCCGCGGCAGCTGGATCAGACGCGACCAGATCGTGCAGGGAATCGCGAGACGTTCTCGGTCGAGGTTCTTCTTCGGGCTCTTCTGGTGGAGGTGGCTTCACAGCTTCCATCAGCTTGTCCAGAGCGTTCGACTGCGTGGCCGGACCGCTGCTGGCCGGCATACTCTTTTTGAGCATCAGGAGGGCCCACAACGCGAACACAGCGAGTGCCAGCGAACCGCCCCATTGATTGACGATGTCCCGGACCATCTCCGTCATCGGAACGCTGGCCGGAGGCATCTCCGGTTCGATGCGTCTGTGTGTCGTCACCGAGATCGCGTCTGCCGCCGACGTCGCGGGAATCAGACGAGTGACAAACGCCTTGATCTTCTCGGTTTCCTTGGTCTTCTTGTTATCGACTTCCTTGGCGAAATTCGCCCGCTCCTGGTCAGTCGTGCCCGGCTGCGTGCCTTCGGCGATGACGAGTTGTTCGATGTGCTCTTCCGGAATTGACACCGCGACCTGCACGCTCTCCGCTTCCAGTCCGGCGATTTCTTTCTCTGTCCACGTCAGCGATGGCGCCGCATACGTGCTTGTGTTCTTTTCCGTGTCGTTTTCCTGTGTCGATCGACCGGTGTTGGGCAGCGACCTCGGCACATTGGCCTGCGTCCCTGGAGCCGACGATGTCGGTGCCTGCGAGCTGGTACGCGTCCGATTCTGCTCGATCGTTGTCAGCTCGACGGTTTTCGGATCGACCTTCTGGCTGCGTTCAATTCCGCCGATGACGTTTCCGAACTCGACGTTCACCGCGACGACAACATTGGGAATCATCTGTTCGAGTTCTGTGCGAATCCGCTGCTGATAGTCGTCGATGTACCGCTGCTTGCGCTGCTCGACATCGCTGGAGCCGGGATCGTTGGGATCGTTCAGTGCCCATGACCGATTCGTCGACCGGTCTACAACGACGATGTTTTCCCGCTGCAGATCAGGCAGCATCGTCGCGACGGCGGCACGTAGCGTCTCTGCTCCGCCCGAATCCAGTGATCGGCCTCCCGACGGTGTCACAAAGACCGACGCTCGCGTCATCTGCACGTTACCCCAGCGTCCGACGCGCGACGACGACCACAGAATCTCAGCGTCCTGAATGCCGCGAATCTTCCTCAGCGTCCGCTGAATGCGGGTTCGCAAATCCGCGTCGTGTGCCAGGTCAAACTGCCGGCTCGTCGAGAATGGCCCAAGGGTCTCAACCGCGCTACCGGCATCCTGCAGCGCTCCCGGCGAGACATTACCCGTCGACGCCAGAACGGCGTTGTACTCATCGATCTTCGCGGCGGGTGCGTAAATCCGCTGGCCTCGGGTTTCAAATTCGTCGTGTCCGGCTTCCATCAGAGCCTGCTCGGCCTGCATCAGGCCGTCGCGATCGAACAACGCCCCCCACTGCAGCGGCTGATAGCCACTCTGCTGATTGCCGAAGATCAGGATTCCGAACGGCACCATGACACACAGCGCCAGCACGATGAACGTCATCTGCTGATGAGGCTTCATCTCGCCGAACAATGTCCGACCCTGAGTCAGTATCGTGCGAATCATGTTCAACATGCTGTCGCGTCAATCCCTTGAAGACGTGTGCCTATTGAGGCTGTGTGCCAACTCCGCTGGCCGTCGATCAGACCTGCATCGCTCTCAGTTCGTTCCAGGTATCAACCAGTTTCCTCTGCACCTGCTGCATCAGTTTGATGGCCAGTTCAGCTTCGCGGACTGCTGTCACCGACTCGGCCATCGTGAGGTCTCCGCCAGCGATCCCTTCGGCGATGCTCAACTGAGCGTGCGATTCGATTCCGCTTGTCTGGTTCATCGCCTCGGTCAACAGTTTCTCGAACGACGATCCAGCAGCCGCGTCCGCCGCCCCGGAATCGAAGGTCGGCATCAGAAACTTCAGGTCGCTTGTCCCGTACGCTGAACCGAGTGTGTTGATTGGTGTCATGGTCTGTTTTCACTCCGGCGAACTCTGATTCCAACGGTGCGGATACTGACACTTCGGGTTACTGCAGCAGTCTCAGAGCCTGCTCGGCCATCTGCCGGGTCATCTGCATCGCCGCAACGTTCGCCTCGTAAGCTCGCGACGCCAGGACGGCATCCGCAAACTCATCCATCAGATTGATGTTCGGGTAATGGACGTTGCCGTTCTCGTCAGCCCGCGGATCGCCGGGCGAGTGTTTGGCGATCGTTCCGGAAACCTCGTCGGCCTTAACGCGGTAGCCAACCTGGCCGTTATCGACGCCGTGATTCTGGTCGGCAAAGAATTCGACATAACGCCGCTGAAACGACGACGCGGGCGCATTCGGATCGACCGGCGTACTGGCAAACGCAATGTTGCCGGCGATCGTGTTCATCCGCTCGCGCTGGGCGATCAGAGCACTGCGGCTGACATCAAGTGTTTTGAGCATGGCGGCATCCTTGCCAGTTCGGAATGCTGAGTGCGAAATTCGGAATGGATCAGCCAACGAGATTGCTGTTCGCCGTTCACTCACATTACGGTCGTTCGGAGATCACGGACTCGAGCAGGTTGTACTGAGAGTTCATCAGTTGCATGGCATAGCTCTGCTGCATCAGAGTCCGGGTCAGTTCCATGACCTCGTACTCGATGTTGCGTTTGCCGTTGTCCTGCAGACCAAGTTCTTCGGTAGGGATTTGCTGGGATTCAAACAGCTCGCCGGCAAACAGAGATTCGATCGAGTCGCTGTCCGCGGGAGTGCCTGGGTAGGAAGGGAATTCAATAGGCGCGAGCGATGTCGCGTGTGCAGAAAGCTGAGGCTGGGAAGGGGATGTGAGCTTGCCGACCGCTTTCTGCAGTGCCTGTTGGAAGGCGTCGACCGGCAAGTCACGGGTCTTGTACCCGGGAGTGTCAATTCGGGCAATATTTTCTGCGATGGCCGCGTGCCGCTTCTCGTTGAACTTCGCAATCTGCTGCAGCAGCGGCACAGTCGACGGTTGAATCAGCGATCGAATCATGGCCTGACCTCCGTGTCAGAACTCGTTTTCACCTGTCGAACTGAGCGTCGCCAGTCACACTCAGCGACTGACATCCAGAAAACTTGACTGCGGCCCCTGCTGCCCAGCCCCCAGTGCTGTCCGAGCTTCCAGAGTCTGCCCAATCTTCCTGAGCTGAAGCTGTGTTTCGTCCCGTCGCTGCGTAAGCTGTCGCGTGCCCTGAGCTTCCCGCTCAAGTGCCGCCGCCAGCAGGACTTCGGACTCCGCTAGAATCGCGTCGCACTCGGCCCGCAGTTCGGCAGCCAGTCCATCACGAATCTGTTTCCAGTAAGCCGCCAGGCCACCGAAGGCCTGCCAGAGTTCGGCCAGACCGTCAATGACTCGCTGCTTCTGAGCGATCAACTGCAGCAGCTGGGAAGTCCGATTTTCGTTGATCAGCGTCTGCTGCTCGTCCGCGAGTTGCGTCATCGCGCGGCAGTACTCCCGGCGAGACTTCAGGACTCGCAGCAGTTCTTCGGTTTGAATTCCTGGTGTCATTTCAGTTCCGTCCGCGTCTCCTTCGAGCCGCTCTTTCAACTCCGATTAGCCTGAACCTGTCGTGCCCAGTCGATCCACGCCATCCAGTCGTCACGTGTCATGCCGCTCGACTCTGCCGTGAAGGCTTCGTCCGGCAGACGCCGCAGAATGACGCGAGCCTGTTCGAGCTGCCGCCGAGCTTCCTCGGGTTGATTCAGCCGGTTGTAGCAGCGCGCCATCTGCAGATATGCCCGCAGCACGCAAACGTGATCGGGGAACCGCGTTGCCACGGTCCGGTATCCATCCAGGGCGTCGATATAGTCACCCTTGTCGAAGAAGACGTGCGGGATTTCGAGAAACGTCGTGCGATAGAGTTACTGGCCATAGGCGTCGAGCTGCGAGTTCGCTCGCAGTGACTGCAGTTCCCGCTGCAGTCGTCGGTATTCGTTCGCGGCTTCGGACAGCCGCATCTGCAGTTCGAGATACAGCTCCTTGCGAGCGTTCGTCGGCATCGGACGCTTCAGACGCTCGCGCAGCTCCAGCGAGAGCTTGTGGTACGAACTAGCCAGCATGTAATGACACTCAAGCCGCTCGACGGGCTCGGGATAACGCAGCAGGTATTCGCTCAAGTGGTAAGCAGCTTCCCGCCACCTCTCGAATGCCGCATCTCGCAACTGCACCTGCTCTTCGGTCATCTCGTCTCCGTCATCGGGCTGCGACTTCCGAAACTCATCCGACGCACGCAGTACCAGTAGTCGACCGAGCCCGAACTTCGCGCGACGCCATTCGTCGGCAGACGGCTTGACCTCGTCCGACTGCGTCAGCGCCCGCCAGGCACGCTCGGCATCATCAGGACGGTCCATTTCGAGCAGGCACGCACCGACGAGATACTGAGCTTCAAACGCGGCGGCGTTCGTTGGCGCGTTATCGATGACAAACTGCAGATCGCCCAGAGCGTCGTTCAGCCGGTCAAGATCCATCAGCGTCCGGCCACGCAGAACGTACACGCTTGGCATGTCTCGCGGCGGCTCGGCACGAATAAACGAATCGCACTGAGTCAACGCACGCTCGAAGTCGTGTCCCATCCGATAGTGTTGGGCGCTGATCTTGAGGAACTCGGGATAACTGCTACTCGTGCGCATTTCCCGGGCGAGTTCCGCCCAGGCATCTCCACTGGCGGCCCAGCGATCGCGAACGCTCTGTTCCATGCCTGGCCGCTCGTCAGCAGCAGCCTCGTCGCGCTGCCGCTGAACAGCCTCGGCCCACTCCTGGGCAAAGGTCGCGGCATACCTCAAGGCAATGCCCCGTTGCAGAACCGGCGGCATTTCGCGACACAGCGTGATCGCCTCGGCATAGTCGCCCGAGTTTCGCCAGGTATCGGCCGCGTCAAGAATCACTCCCCGCAGTTCGGTCAGGTTGAACAGGCTGTTCCGGAAGTCCTCCGGTCGCGGCACGAGCGCCTGCACCTGGCGAAACACGCGAATGGACTCTTCCTTGCGGCCTTCCTGCTGAAAAACCAGCGCCAATCTCACGCGAGCGGCGAATGCTTCGTCGTAAGTTTCAAATCGCCGAATCGTATTCTGGTAGTGAGTAATCGCGGCCTGCCCGTTGCCGAGCAGTTCGGAACAGACACCGACCTGATACTGCGCCTGAGCCGCCGTCTCGGGAGCAATCGTCGAACCAGTGAATCTCTGCAGAATCTCCTGAGCTTCCGTGAAACGCTCACGCGCTTCGATTCTCAGCCGACCGGCGTCTTCACCTTCGGCTTTACTGCGTTCGAGCAGTGTCTGGCCTTCCTGAATCAGACCGTCGGCACGGAAGAGTTCGATGCCTTGCTCGCCAGCACTGCCACGCTCAAACGGCACCGAGCCGAGAACGGCCATCGCTTCCTGCCGGCGTCCCACCTGTCGCAGGAGGTCACTTTTCAGGAGTGCCGCCCGGCCGCGTTCTTTCGACGTCAGCCCCTCAAGATCGTTCAGCTCATCCAGAAGCTCGATCGCCGTGTCCAGTAGATCCCGCTGCTGGCTCGTCCGGTAGTTTTCGACGAGCAACAGCGTCACTTCTGCCTTTCCAGCCGGCCAGACTTCCAGAGCATTCTCCAGAACTTCGCGTGCCCGAGTCGTCAGGCCGACCCGCTGCAGCGCGATTCCCAGGCAGAACGTCAGCTCGTCCCGCCGCTCAGCCGGCATGCCACGCTGCTGCGCATAATCAAACTCGTCGATGGCTTTAAGATACCGCTGCTGCTGTTCGCGACCGCTGAATTCGCGACCGTCCAGAAACGCGACCATCCCACGAACGTACGCAATGCCTGCTGGAAAATCTGGATCGACGTACTTCGCTTCCGCAAGCTCGTCAGCCAGTTCCGCAGCCCGTCGCAAGCCCCAGACAGACGACCGCTCGTCAACCAGTTGCAGCGCCCGCTGCAGTTTCTCCGCCGGCGTCGCTTCCTTCGGGCCGAACAGGTAGTACCCGACCCCTCCGCCGAGCATGACCACCAGTCCGGCCACGGCGAGAATCGTTTTCAGCTTCGACCCGCCTTCAGCGGTGTTTTCCGCGTCGGCGTTGCTGGCAGGTGAGTCGGCCAGAGTCTGGTCTCCGTGACGGCCCTCACAAAACGGACATTTCTCAGGCTGTCATCACAGACGCGACCCAACCAGTAGACCACTGGCCGCGCGGCAGCAAACCGCGTCGAGAGTCGATGCCTGAAGACAGTCAGAAGAAACAGGAACGGTTGTGAGAAACCCGGAAGAGGAAGTGCACCGGAAAGGTGTGAGTCGGGAGAGGCAGAACAGCCTCGTTTCGGCGGGAAAACCGGACGTGGGCGGCAAGGCCGGACCGGTTTCAAGGAAGGGACGGGTGTAATACGACTGGTGCGAGAATTCTGTCAACACGGGTTAGCGCAGCGGAGGGTTCTCCTTCCTGGCCAGACCACCAGGACAGACGCCGCTGGGAGGCCTCGTCAGCAGCCCGTTTGTTCTTCTTGCTGGCATTTGTCGGCTTCAGCTACGATCGCGAGCCTTGTCGGCGTCCTTGCGACATCAGTCCGGCATCACACATCTGCCCCGACTTTCGCCGACGACTTCCCCTGAAGTGCGGGTCTGTTTGTCTTTAGTTCTGACTGACCGAGGAACTGTTCTCCATGATGGAGCTGATCGTCACGGGCCCGGAGTCCACCCAGGAGTGGCGCCGGGAACTGCCCGACGGAGAAGTGATCCGACTGGGTCGCGCTCCGCGAAGCGGCTGGGCTGTCCCGTGGGACCTGCTGATCTCGCGCGAACACTGCGAAATGACGCTCAAGGGCGAACAGCTCAGTGTCAAAAAACTCGAAGCGGCACGGAACCCGATTTACTTCAACGAAGTCGACACAAAGGAATTCGTGATCGGCGCGGGACACGGTTTCCGCATCGGACAGACGCTGTTCCAGCTTGTCACTGTGTCATTTATCGACGGTCAGTCCGGATCGAACATCGAAGAGCACTCGTTCGGACCGGATCAGCTCAGACAGTTCAAGTTTCACAATGCCGAACACCGGCTCGAAGTCCTGACCAAACTGCCGGAAGCCATCGGTCGCTCGAAATCGGATCCGGAACTGGCAACCGCAGCCGTCAAGACGCTGCTCAAAGCGATGCCACACGCGCGAGCAGCCGCCTGCGTGCAACTCGTTCCCGGTTCACTGCTCGAAGAACCGCCGATCATGATGCGCTGGGACAGCCGCAGCGAAGATGTCGGTCGGTTCAGCCCGAGCCGCCGGCTGCTGGCCTCCGCGATCGAACGCGGCGAAGGCGTCATGCACATCTGGCAGGACACCGACGACTCGAACCCGGCGTTCACCGTCACCGGTAATCTGGACTGG
>JAPOLP010000193.1 GCA_029977045.1 Planctomycetota bacterium | reverse complement strand
CTGCCGACCTGGGAAGTCGCTGAACTGCCGGAGCCGAAGCCGCTGGGGCTGAAGAACCTCGCCGGGTTCATTGGGCAGGGCATCGTTATGTGCGGCATCCAGATCGGCGGTGGCGAGTGGCTGCTCGGGCCGGCGATTACGGCAAAATACGGTGGCGGTCTGATGTGGGTGGCGACTGTCGCCATCCTGTGTCAGGTCTTTTACAACGTCGAATGCGGGCGGTACGCGCTTTACAGCGGCGAGCCTGTCTTCACCGGTTTCATGCGTACGAAACCCGGTCCCGGACTGTGGGTGAGCGTTGCGATGCTGTTGAGCGTTGGCGCTCTGATTCCTGGGCTCTCGACGAACGCCGCTGTCCTGATGGTCTCGATGTATCTGAATCGGCCACCGACACTGGAAGACGCCTGGCTGGTTAACACAATGGCCTATGCCTGTCTGGGGATGGTGGTGCTGCCGGTGCTTATTGGTGGCAAGGTGTACAATATGCTGCAACTGGTGATGACTGCGAAGGTTGTCATCGTGCTTAGCTTCTGCCTGTTTATTGGACTGTTCTTTGTCAGTGCTCAGGGCTGGAAAGACGTCTTTGGCGGATTTCTGCAGTTCGGCAATGTGCCAGTCGAGGATGCCGAGGGTAAGGAAGTCGTCGTCAACGCGTTCACGCATTACTTCCAGGTCGGCGAGTGGCCAGTCGTTGCGATGGCCAGTATCGCCACGCTGGGAGCGTTTGCGGGATACGCGGGCGGTGGCGGACTGAGCAACTCGACGTACAGCAATTTTGTCCGTGACAAAGGCTGGGGCATGGGCAGTCAGGTCGGAGCGATTGCCAGCGCGATCGGCGGTCGCAAGGTCAGCCTGAGCCATATCGGCAAGGTGTTTGCAATCAACGACGACAATCTGCGGAAGTGGAAGGGCTGGTGGAGATACATCCTGACTGACCAGTTTCTGATCTGGATGCCTGGTTGTTTCATGGGGATGGCACTGCCGGCTCTGCTGTCGATCGAGTTCGCTACAAGCTCTCCGATGTACGATCTGGACATCCCCTATTCGCAGTCGCTGATTTCTGCGGATGGGCTGCGTCACGCAGACAGTATTTCGCAGTCCGTCCGCGACGTGCTCTGGCCCGTCACGTTGTTCGTCGGCCTGATGGTCTTCCTGCCGAGTCAGATGGCGATCGTCGACGATTTCGCCCGGCGTTGGACGGACATCATCTGGTCTTCGACACCTCGCATCCGGGCAAAGATGCAGCCACATCAGGCGAGCCGGATCTACTACATCCTGCTGGGCAGCTACGTCGTGTGGTCGTTCATCGCCGCAACGATCTTCCTGATGTTCGGCAACGCGCCAACGCTGATGGTGCTGGTTATCGCGAACCTCAACAACGTGGCTCTGGGGCTGACGTCGTTTCACGTCCTGTACATCAACCGCAAATTGCTGCCGCCGCAGCTGAGGCCGAAGTGGTACAACCAGCTCGGCATCGCCGCGTGCGGAGTCTTCTACTGCGGCATGGCCGTGCTGGTTGTCGTCGTCAAAATCCTGCCGCTGCTCACTGCTGAATAACCCACCAAATGAGGTGCCAACTTGAACCTGTCCATGTTTGATCTGACTGGCCGCGTCGCGGTCGTTTCCGGAGCCGCCCAGGGAATGGGCCAGGCGACCGCGATCGCTCTGTCCGAGGCCGGTGCCAACGTCGCTCTGATCGACCGGAACATCGACGGTGCCGAAGCGACCGCCGCCACTTGCCGCGAAGCCGGAGCCCGGACACTCGTCGCAGGCACGAATGTCTCCGACCCCGACGCCATTGCCGATTTGTTCCGCCAGGTGGACGTCGAGTTCGGGCGGGTCGACTTTCTGGGCAATATCGCTGGTGACGGACACCTCGCGAAGCCGGAAGATCTGACAATCGACGACCTGCACCGTGTGCTGCAGAACCTGGTCGTCGGGCGATTCGCCATGTGCCAGGAAGCCGGTCGGCGAATGCTCGCTCAGGGACGGGGTTCGATCATGAATATCGGATCGCTGGCCAGTTCGACGGCACTGGGGCGAGGGCACGTCGCCTACAGCATGGCCATGGGCGCCGTTGTGCAGATGACTCGGGAGTTGAGTACCGAGTGGAGTTCGCGTGGCGTTCGCGTGAACTGCGTTACTCCGGCTCAGGTGACCAACCCGAGCCTCATCGCCCGCATGAACGACGATCCAACGCTGGAAGCCCGATTCGTCAGCGGCATCCCCGCCGGTCGAATGGGGCAGCCGTCCGACATCAAGGGCCTGGCTGTTCTGCTGGCCTCGGACGCGTCTGAGTGGATTACCGGAGCCATCATCCCGATGGACGGCGGAAACATGGCGATGAACGCTGGCGGAACTCCAGGCCATCAGGGCGGCAAAGTGCAGTCTTTTCGAGAGGAAGCATCGAAGTGAGTCAGGCAACCACGGAAACCGAAACGTCAGCACTTGATCGTGAGACTGCTCTGTCCTTGCTGCGAAAGATGCAGATCATCCGGCAGACGGAGGAGCAACTCGCGCGGTACCACCAGCGCGGCCTGGTGCTCGGAGCGTGTCACACATACGTCGGCGAGGAAGCGATCGCGACAGGCGTGTGTGCTCATCTTCGTGACGAGGACGTCGTCTTCAGCACGCATCGCGGGCACGGGCACGCTCTGGCCAAGGGACTGCATCCGGAGAAGCTGATTGCCGAACTGTTCGGTCGAAAGACTGGAGTCTCATTCGGGCGTGGTGGCAGCATGCACCTGTTCGCGCCCGAGATCGGCATGATGGGCACAAGCGGGATCGTTGGCCCGTGCATCCTGCAGGCTTGCGGTGGCGGCTACAGCTTTAAGATTCTGAAGACGGACAACGTCGCGGTTGCCTTCTTCGGGGACGGAGCCGTCAACAACGGCGCGTTCCACGAAGGCCTGAACATGGCCAGCATCTGGAATCTGCCGGTGCTCTTCGTCTGCGAGAACAACCAGTTCGCGACCGAAGTTCCGTTTACGTATTCGAGCGGCATTCCGGATGTCGGTCGCCGCGCCGCGAGCTACGGAATCCCTGGCCACGAAGTCGATGGCAACGACGTGCTGGCGGTTTACGAGACTGCTCGCGAAGCGATCGAACGTGCCCGTTCCGGCGGCGGTCCGACGCTGATCGAATGCAAGACGTATCGGACGCGGGCTCACGCCGAGGGCATGGGCGACTACACCTATCGAACTCGCGAAGACGTTGCCGAGTGGCGTGAGCGATGTCCGATCCAGCGGTTGTCGGGGCGGCTCCTTGAAGAGGGGCTTCTCACCGAAGCGGAAATCAACAGCGTCGAAGATGAGGTCAAGGCGCTCGTTGAAGAGTCTGGCCGCGCCGCCGAGGCTGCCGAATGGCCGGACGCAGCCACCGCAGCGACTCACGTTTACTTTGAAGGTGACGGTGCAATCGAGTCCCCGGCTCCAGCAGATCCCGGAACGCGAACGATCAGTTACATCGCCGCGACGCACGAAGCCCTCGACCACGAAATGGAGCGGAACCCTGGCATCTTCGTCATGGGAGAGGGCATCGGGGCCCGTGGCGGCAACTTTGCGACTACTGTCGGCCTGTACGACAAGTATGGAGCCGAGCGGCTGTGCGATACGCCGATCTGCGAACGCGGCTTTGTTGGCCTGAGCTGCGGTGCCGCGATGACGGGCACTCGGCCGGTGATCGATTTCATGTTTATCGATTTCATCAATGACGCGTTCGGCGAGATGATCAATCAGGTCGCCAAGATGCAGTACATGTCCAGCGGGCGGCTGCAGATGCCGGCACTGTATCGCGGCTGCGTCGGGATTGGACACTCTGCCGCGACGCATCACTCGGGCAGCTACCACTCGGTCTATTCACACATCCCTGGACTGCGGGTCGTGATGCCGTCGTCACCGTACGACGCGAAAGGTTTGATGCATCGGGCACTGCGTTGTCAGGACCCGGTTCTCTTTCTGGAACATCGCGAACTGTTCGGCATGAAGGGGCCGGTTCCGGAAGAACCGTACGAGATCGAATTCGGCAAAGCCGCCGTCGTTCGCGAGGGCACCGATCTGACCGTCGTGGCACTCGCTCTGATGGTGCATCGATCACTCGAAGTCGCTGAGAAGGTGGCTGGCGACGGAATCTCGGTAGAGATCGTCGACCCGCGAACGGTTTCGCCGCTGGATATCGACACGATCCTGCAGTCCGTCGCGAAAACCGGTCGGTTGCTGATCGTCGACGAGGCGTTCGGGCCATGCAGTGTCGCGTCAGAGATTGCCGCTCAGATCGCCGACAAAGGCTTCGACGAACTCGACGCCCCGATCAAACGCCTCAACGGAGTCTTCACTCCAACGCCGTACGCCCCCACGCTGGAACAGGCCGTCGTGCCCCAGGTGGCGGACATCGAGCACGCGATCAGAGACCTGCTGGAAGAGTAACGGCAGCATCAGACGTCGCTCTGGCCGGAAGCTCCGGACGTGTCCTCTTCCCAAGTGACCAATGACGAAACACCAGGGACCAGCATGCCCATCCCCATCACAATTCCGCGGCTCGGCTGGAGCATGGACGAAGGCATCTTCGGCGAATGGCTGAAGGCCGACGGCGACAGCGTCGAACCCGGCGAACCGATCTTTTCTCTGGAGAGCGACAAGGCTGTCCAGGATATCGAGGCTGTCGACGGAGGCACGCTGCACATCCTGCCTGACGGCCCGCAGGAAGGTGACACGGTCACGGTCGGCACGCTGATCGCGTTCCTGCTGGAAGACGGCGAAGGCCCACCGACCGACGCCCACATCGCTGCCGCCCGCTCGGCTGCTGCCGCTGATCACGATTCACCAGTCGAAGATTCTTCCGGGCCAGCGTCGACGTCGGACGAATCATTCGTCACGAACGCTTCAACGGCGTCGACTCCGCGTCGCCTGATTACACCGCGAGCCGCTCGTCTGGCTGGCCATCTCGGTATCGACTGGTCAGACCTTGCCGGTACGGGCCGCAACGGTCGCATTCGCGAACGCGACATCCGAGCCTCTGCGGCGGGGTCTGGCGCGGTGGCCACTCCAAGGAGTGGTGCAGGGCGAGGTACTACGGCGATCGCGACCAGCAGTCTTCGGCGCACGATTGCCGAGCGAATGCTGCACGCCGTCCAGACAACTGCTCCGGTGACTCTGACGACGCGCGTCGACGCGACAAACCTCGTCAGCCTGCGACAGCAGTTCAAGGCAAGAAATGCAGACGTCGTGCCCGCCTACCACGACATCATCGCGAAGCTTGCCGCCAGCGAGTTGAGACGCTATCCGATCATGAACTGCCTTTGGCAGGACGGCACAATCGTCGAGCCCGATGGCGTCCACATTGGCATTGCCGTCGATACCGAGGTCGGTCTGCTGGTCCCTGTCATCCGCGACTGCGACCGCCTGTCGCTGACCGACGTTGCCAGTCGGTCCAGCGATCTCATCACCCGAGCCCGCGAACGCAGATGCTCACCAGACGAACTCTGTGGTGGTACGTTCTCGATCACCAACCTGGGGGCGTTTGGCATCGAAGCCTTCACGCCGATTATCAACACGCCACAGACAGCGGTTCTCGGCATCGGAGCGATCCGCCGAGAACCGGCCGTCCTGGAAGACGACCGCATCGAACCCCGCGACCAGCTCACTTTGAGCCTGACCTTCGACCATCGGGTCCTTGATGGAGCTCCCGCCGCTCGCTTTCTGCAGGACCTTGCTAACGGAATTGAGAATCCCGCAGCAATGCTGATTGGTTGAAGAGGTGCCGTCAGAAACGATGCGTTTGAAGCACTGTCGCTCGAGGCAACTCTGCTATTTGCCCGGAAGCTGGTCGAAATCGACTTCTGGTTTCTGGGCACCACTGGTATCCCGAGTGTGAACTTCACCGGGATTTCCGGTCTCACTGAAGAAGCCGCAGTTGCGGAGGAAGAACCGAGAGCCCTCGCTGCATCCGGTGAAGTCGAGGCGGTGGCGGTTGCCGCCTGTGGGATCGACGGTGAAGCGGGCCTGCTTGCACTCGTGCCAGTGGTTGTCGACATCGCGAACCCAGACGTTGCCGTAGAACGCTCGACGACCGATGTGGCCGCGTGAGGGATCGAAGCTTTCCAGGAACGAGTGGAAGCCACGCAGGTGAGTGTCGGTCTGCGGGCGCCGGAAGCTGGCGATCAGGAACCACTCGTTCGCGGCCTTGTCGCCGAACCAGGACGTGTAGACGGTGTTGCCTTTGCCATCGGGTACGACCTTCGTCAGGAAGCGGTAGGTCCGTCCAGACTTCCACGGATAGACGAGGTAGCTCTGCCCGCCCGAGCCCTCATTGCCGAACTCGCCGATGTGGACTTTCGGGCCACGAGCGAGAGCGACGATCCGCTGGTCTGCGGGGATGTCGCGTGGATTGTCGGTCTTGAAGGGGCTCCAGATCGAAAACAGGACGCGTCGTTCTTCCGGGCCGTTGACCTGCATTCCGAAGTAACCCTGGCCGAAGCCGTTGGCCATGTAGAACGTCCCGATCGGATCCTGGCCCTCCGGCACAGTGATCTCCGAGTAGGCATAACGCAGATCGACGTCTCGCGGCACCTGATAGCCCAGGTGAACCGATGGGCCTCGACGTCCCCAGTAAAACATGCCGCCGTCGTTGTTGCGGACGAAGTCGACCTTCAGGCTGTCGGTGTCTGACGAGATCAGCAGGTTCTTGAGTTCTCCGAAGGCGTCGCCAGCTCGCTCAACGCCCTGCAGGTCGACCCGGACGTAGCCCGGTTCTTGGACTGAGATGTGGCCGATCTTCAGGTCGGAAGGATCTGCCGCCTCGATCACTGTCTCGAAGCACTTCTCGGCCACGCAGGTCTTGATGATGGCTCGACCATTTCGGGTCGCCGCCGTCACTGCCAGATCGAGTTCTGCTGCGCGATCGACGTGGAAGAACACCGAGAAGACTGCAGCAGGGTCGTCCCAGGCGACCGTGCCGTTTCGCTGAGCACTGTTTCCACCTGGCTCAGGAGCGGTGCGGAAAGTGTTGCCAGCCAGTGGGACTGACCAGTCGGCAGCCAGTGAAGCGGAATTCGCGATCAGCGTCGCGACAAGAACTGACAAAACGAGACGGCAGAAGCGGGCAGATGGAATCACGTTGGAAGCTCGTTACGGACTCAAGAAGCGAACTGAAATTCGCGGCGAGTGTAACGGAATCCCGCGTGCGTCAAACCAGCTCAGTCAGCGGCGGGACGTCTTCTTCGAGCAGGTACTGCGGGCGACCGTTCAGGTCACCGATCGTCGTTGCCTGAGCGTCGATGCCGAGGTTGTGGTACAGCGTCGAGTAGACTTCGGAGAACGTCACCGGTCGCGAGATGGCCTCTCCGCCGAGGCGGTCACTGGCTCCGATGACCTGGCCGGTCTGCATTCCGCCACCGGCCATCAGAGCGCAGTTCAGTCGCGGCCAGTGATCGCGTCCCACCTGCTTGCTGATGATCGGCGTGCGACCGAATTCGCCCCAGATGATGACGGTGCAGTCCTTGTCGAGACCGCGATCGTAGAGGTCATCCAGCAGGGCACTGACACAGTTGTCGAAGATCGGGAAGTCTTCCTCTTCGCGCAGGAAGATCGAGTTGTTCGCCCGGCCTTCGGCATTCAGTCCTCCGTGCCAGTCCCACTTCGAGTAGTTCAGAGTGACGACTCGCGCGCCGGCTTCGATCAGGCGGCGAGCGACCAGCAGGCTCTGCGGCACTCGCGGAGCACCGTTGCTGTCGATGCGGATATTCGGGTTCCCGGTTCCGTACCGCTCGACCGTGCGAGGATCTTCTTTGGACAGGTCGAGTGCGTCGGCGAGCTTCGATGACGTCAGCAGGCCCATCGCCTGTTCGGTGAACATGTCGATGCCGCGCATCATGCTGCTGGTGTCGACGTCGCGGCGGAATCTGTCGACGCTCTTGAGCAGCGACTGTCGGTCACCCAGACGCTCGATCGTGATCCCGTTCAGGACCATGTCCTCCTTCGTCGGCCCCATCGGGCGGAACGGCGAATACGGGGCTCCCAGAAATCCCGGACCGGGCTCGTTGTACGGGCCGTGAGTGCACTCGTAGCACAGGCTGACGAACGGCGGAGTCGTGGGGCTCGACGCGCCCTGAACTTTGCCGACGACCGAGCCGAACTGAGGCCAGCCGCCACTGGGGGCGGGCTTGCGAGGATTGTGTCCGTTGAAAACCTGAATCGCGTCGTGGCCGGCCTGCGAGCCAACGATCGAGCGAATCGGGACCAGACGGTCGGCCATCTGTGCGAGCTTCGGAAAGGCTTCGCAGATCTCCATCCCCGGCACGGTCGTCTCAATCGGCTTCCACGGACCGGCAATCTCTTTCGGGGCGTTCGGTTTCAAATCGAACATGTCCTGATGCGGAGGTCCTCCGACGAGGTAGATCATGATCACGGACTTGTTCGAGCTGCCCTGACCTTGAGCCGCTTCCGCCCGCAGCAGGCCGGGCAGCGTCAGCCCAGCGCCCCCGAGTGCTCCGATCTGCAGAAAGTTTCGTCGCGAGATTTGATCGCAGAAATCAGAGCCTTTTTCGCGGCGGCCAGTAACTGTCAGCATGGATGAAGCCTCGGAATCAGAGAACGTGCGGTGCGCAATCCGGCGACCGCTGAATCGGAACGGGCAACCTATCAGCAATCTCGGATCGAGTGCAGGCCAGATCGTGGTTCAGCTCGATTTCTGAAGTTTCGGCCAGGCGGGTTGCTGATCCGGGGACGACAGCGCGACACGGCGATGCTGCAGCGACTCCG
>JAPOLP010000166.1 GCA_029977045.1 Planctomycetota bacterium | reverse complement strand
TTCGTTTTGGCGTCAATCGCGAACACGGCGACCTTGGCGGCAGCCGTCTGGTCTTCACGGCGAATGATCGAGATCTCCGGCAGTGCCGTCAGCGGTGCGGCGTACGGTGCTCCGACGGCAGTTGTCGATGCGAACGATGCGGCCTGAGTGACTGCGTTATTTGATGGCAGTCCGTACGTCACGTCGTGCTGATCGGCTCCCAGCACCCCGACACGCGGTTCGATGATCAACTCGGCCTCAGTTTCCTTCTCGACGAGCAGGCAGCCCGCAGCCAGCGCCTGATTTCGGATCGAGCTGGTCAGGTACTCGGAGTTCACGAACGTCGGGCTCTTCGTCGCCTTGATATAAGTCGTGTCGAGGTAGCACTTGCGAGTGGCCAGCGGCGAGAAGTCGATGTTCCGCACTGACCGGTCGACGGCGTCTGACAGAATCAGCTGCTCAGTCGCGTCGTTGCGGATGGTTTTCCCGCAGCATGAGATCAGCACCCCGCAGAGCACTGCGACAGCCAGCAATGTCGACTGCTGGCTCGGTTTCCGCGGCGCGAGAAGCGATCGCGGCACGCCAATCGAAGCTGGCGACGCACCTGACTCAGGCGGACGTATGCGGAAGGGAAAAGGCATGTCTGGTCTAAGTTCTAACTCGGATTCCGGAGAGAAATCCACAGGCAGAACCGAAGGCGGGACACGGCTCAGCGCGGATCACGCCGATCGTGTGGCAAATGGAGAGGCGGAGAGAATACCGGGCCAGCGACTTTCCGACCAAGACGTGTTTCGCACGGGCATTCCAGTGGTTTTTAAGCGGTCCTTGGCTGATCACCAGAACCACGAGCGGATGATTTCCCGGCCCAACACGGCGTGGTTCAAAATTCGGCAGACCGCTAATTTTGTGAAGCGGGATTCATTCTGCCTTAACAGTCCCGGTCTATCGTCCCTGCGGCTCCGAGCTGGAAACGCACGCTGTTGTGCTGCTTCTGCTGGCCGCCAAATCAGGAGGAGAGGCATACGGAACCCTCTCGGGCATTACTGGCCCGAAGGTCGTCCGGCAGCCTCGGTCAGATTATGAGCGTTCATCTGCAACGGGATATGGATTCGATTCACCGCGACCTGCTCTCCATGTGCGCGCAGGTCGAGGACATGATTCATCAGGCGGTCGACGGGCTGAAAAAGCCCAGCCAGGAAACCGCCGACCGGCTCAGCGAGCTGGACGATGAGATCGACAACTGGGACGTCCGCATCGAAAACGACTGTTTGAAGATTCTCGCTCTGCACCAGCCTGTGGCTAACGATCTGCGCCGTGTCTGCTCGGTGCTGAAGATCATCGTGGAGCTCGAACGCGTCGCCGACCTGGGCGTGCACATCGCCGAACGAGCCTGTGCTCTGACCGGGCGGCCCGACGTATTCATTCCGGAAAAGCTGAAGGAGATGGCCAATCAGGCCGTCGAGATGCTGCGTCGGGCGATCGACTCGTACGTCGAACTCGATTCGAAGCTCGCACGGAATGTCATCTCGAACGACGCACAGGTCGACGAACTGAATCGGCAGATCATTGTCGAGCTGACCGGGCGGATGCAGCAGAACCCGGATCATGTTGAACCACTGATGCACCTGTTCTCGGCCTCACGGCACGTCGAGCGGATTGCGGACCACGCAACGAATATCGCTGAAGACGTTGTCTACATGGTCGAGGGCGACATAGTCCGTCACCGGAATCTTGAATGACGCCGCCGTTCGTGGTCGCGGGCCGCGATGGCCGCGTAACGGCAGATTGAAGAGGAATCGCGAACGAAGATGTCCAGCCAAACGGTCCTGGTCGTTGAAGACGACCACGCTCTGAATGAGATCCTCGTTTACAACCTCCAGAAGGAAGGCTACGAGGTTCTGACCGCGACCGACGGCCAGCAGGGACTGGCGAAAGCGCAACGCGCGCTGCCTGACCTCATCGTGCTCGATCTGATGCTGCCCGTGATCGACGGCCTGTCACTGTGCCGGCAGATTCGCAGCGACTCGCGGACGAAGCACATCCGCATTCTGATGCTCACCGCGAAGGGCGAGGAAGTTGACGAGATCGTCGGCTTCAGCATGGGAGCTGACGACTACGTCACAAAGCCGTTCAAAGTCAAACCGCTGATGAGCCGCATTCAGGCTCTGCTGCGACGCTCGGCTCCGGCTCACGTCCCGCAGGACGTCGTCGCGATTCACGGCATCGAGATCAACCGCGTCGAGCACATCTGCCGCGTCAACGGCCAGGAAGTCACGCTGACGCCGACCGAGTTCAACCTGCTGTGGACACTCGCCCGCCAGCCAGGCCGAACGTACTCGCGACTCGAACTGCTCGACCTGTGCCGCGGCGAAGACGCAAACGCCCTTGAACGAACGATCGACGTCCACATCCGGGCGCTACGAATCAAGTTGGGCGACCACGCCGACGCAATCGGCACCGTCCGCGGCGTCGGCTACCGAATGCTCTCCGACTGGAAGCCGGGTACGGTCAGTCCGACCGACGACGAGTAACGGCGACGAGTGACAGGATTTAGCGGAACGGCGCAAGCCGTCCGGCCTCGCACGCGTCGACTTACGAAAGGACGGACGGCTTGCGCCGTTCTGCGAGAACACTCGCCCGATGCTCGTCGCCGACCTCAAACGCCGTTGACGACGTTCTGCGGGTTGCCGGCCAGGAACGCGCGAATGTTGTCCGCCGTGCGGCTCACCATGCGCTGTCGAGCCGCGAGCATGGTCCAGGCCATGTGAGGCGTGATCAGGCAGTTCTTCGCCTGCAGCAGCGGGTTGTCCGGCACGATTGGCTCGCGTGAGACAACGTCCAGAGCGGCGCCCGCGATCACGTCGCGGTTCAGCGCGTCCGCCAAAGCTGCATCGTCAACCAGCGGCCCTCGCGACGTGTTGATCAGAAAAGCCGACGGTTTCATGCGCGACAGGAAGTCCGCGTTGACGATGCCGCGTGACTCGGCGTTGAGCGCACAGTGCAGCGAGACAACGTCCGACTGAGCGGCGATCTCGTCCAGCGTCGCCCACTCAAACAGGCCGTCGGGCGAGGCCGCTGTCTCCGGATGTCGAGTCATTCCCAGTACCCGCATTCCGAAGACGTTGGCGATCTCGGCAACGCGACGACCGATCCGACCGCAACCGATGATCCCCAGCGTCAGCCCGGCGAGTTCGATCTGCGGCGTCTTCCAGAACGAAAATGATTCGCACCTCTGCCACTCACCATCAAAGACCGCGTCGCTGTGCAGAGCAACGTGATGGCACAGTTCGAGCAGCAGCGCAAACGTGTACTGCGCGACCGAATCCGTTCCGTACGCCGGAAGATTGCAGACCGGAATCCCGGCTTTGGCCGCCGCGTCGACGTCGATGCAGTCGTACCCGGTCGCCGTCACCGCGATGAGCTTCAGATTCGGAAGCTGCTCGATCTGATCCGCGCCGAGCCGCACCTTATTGATGACGGCGATGCTGTCATCGCCAGCCAGGCGAGGCACCATCTGCTCGGGCGTCGATTCCTTATGCAGCTCAAAGTCGCCTTGTTCGGAAATCGGCGTCCACGGATTGTCGCCCGGATTCAGCGTCGAGCCATCAAGCACAACGATGCGGATACTCATCGACAGTTCCTTAAAAACACGGGCATCGCTCGGGTGCCACTGCTGGCTCGCCCAGCAGTGCTGACTGAGAACCAGACAAGGCACTGCTGGGCAAGCCAGCAGTGGCACTCACCAGGCAAATCGGTGTGTTGTTACCGGAGTGATCCTTACTTCGCGGGCCTGCTGCGTCCTGCTTCGATCAGGCCGGTCAACTGAGCAATCAGACGCTCGGCGACTTCCGGGTGCTTCTCTTTGACGTCCTGCGTCTCACCGGGATCGCTACTCAGATCGTACAACCGGTACCGAGCAACGTCGGTGTTGGCGAGCTCCTCCGTCACCTTGACGTTGCGGGCTCGTTTGGAATCGTGCCGCTGCAACTTCCAGTTGCCGACCCGCAGCCCGAAGTTGCCTCCCTGGCCGTTGTCCTGCTGCACCAGATGATCGCGGCCTTTAGCACCATCACGGCCAAGCAATGCTCCGGAAAGATCAAAGCTGTCGAGGCACGCATCGGCGGGCATTTTGACTCCAGCCAGCGCCGCAGCACTAGCAGCGAGGTCGATCGTGCAGACAACTTCGTCAGACTCGCCCGCTTTGATCTGCCCCGGCCAGTACGTGATGAACGGCGTCCGCGTGCCGCCTTCGAGCACGCTGTACTTGCCGCCTCGATATGGACCGGCGGGCTTGTGATCGCCGTTCTTCTCCATGGCTCCGTCCTTGTAGCCGTCGTCGAGCACCGGGCCGTTGTCCGAGCAGAACACGATCAGTGTGTTGTCAGACAGTTTCAGCCGGTCGAGCGTTTTGACCAGCTCGCCGACACACCAGTCGAGCTGCACGATCGAGTCACCTCGGAAGCCGAGCTTCGTCTTACCCTGAAATCGCTCGTGCGGCATTCGCGGAACATGCAGATCGTGCGACGCGAAGAACAGAAAGAACGGTTCGTCCTTGTTCTGCTCAAGCCATTCGACCGACCGGTTCACCCACTCGTCCGCGAGGTCTTCGTCGCGCCACCGGGCCGCGTGCCCGCCGGTGTAAAAGCCGATCCGGCCAATGCCGTTATGAATGGTCTGATTGTGCCCGTGGCTCCAGTCCATCTTCAGCGTGTCGCGATGCGTGATCCCGGTCGGGTGATCGGGCGACGGAATCTTGTTGCCGACCCACAGCGGGTCCTTCGGATCGAGATTCAACACGCGATGATCACGCACATAAACCTGCGGCACGCGATCGTTCGTCGTCGGAAGCAGGTGGCAATGATCGAAGCCGATTTCCAGCGGCCCAGGCTTGAGGTCTCCATTCCAGTCCGGCCCACCTTCGCCACCCAGCCCGAGATGCCACTTGCCGATCACCGCCGTCCGGTAACCGCCCCGCTTGAGCAGCGACGCAATCGTCTCGGTTCCCGGCTTGATCAGAGCCGAAGCGTTCGGCGGAGCGATCCCGGTTCCCGGCCGCCGAAACGCGTATGTGCCAGTGAGCAGCGAGTACCGCGTCGGAGTGCAGGTCGACGCCGAGCAATAGCCGCTCGTAAACCGCAGCCCTTGCTTCGCGAGTCGGTCGATGTTCGGAGTCTCCAGCGAAGTCGTCCCGTAACAAGACAGATCGCCGTACCCCAGATCATCCGCCATGATCACCAGCACGTTCGGTCGCGGCGACTTATCAGCCGCCGACGCGGCCTGAGTCAGAACGCCCGACACAATCAACAAAGCAAGTGCCGCAACGAGGACGCGACTGATCGCTCGCTGGCCCGCCAGGCGGCAGATTCGATTCAAGGACAATTTCACAAAGCAGAGCATCACGCTGTTCTTCTCCTGCAAACACGAAGTCGACGACAACAATCTGACCACCGATCAAGCCGGTTACTTTCACCGTCCCTCTGGAATGCTCGGGTGCGGAGCCCGAACTGCCGGGGAGGCGTCACGCTGGCCGATTGCTCGCGAAAAGCAACCCACGCAAACCCTTCCGCGCGACCGAGACCGCGCCTTCCCAGAAGCAGAGTGAAGTGTGCTCGCGGCGACCGGTACGGCGGATGGCTGGCGAGTATCCAGACACGATCGTTGACCGTCAAACGGGCTGTCGGTCGCGAGTTACTCACAGTCCGACTGATGCATCCAGCCCATCCCTCGCTTCTGCTGAGCATCAGTCTCTACACATCGACAGCCGTCGGCCCCATGCTCCTGGCTCCACCACACTGCCGGCGTGAGGCATTCCCTGGCTACTCGCGCCCCGCATCCGCCCACCTGGAGAATGATGAACTGGATTGCTTCAATGCCAATGTCTCGGTAGTACGCCAGCGAAATAGAAACACGAACCAGGACTGCTTTGATCTTTCATCGAATACGCCGTCCTTGAAAGCACACCATGAAACGCATTGTTGTGACCGGAGCCACCGGGAGACTTGGCCGGAAGGTCGTAGGCGAACTGCTGGCTCGAGATTACGAAGTTCTGGCCACGGATCTCGAACGCCCGGATGCGCTGCCTTGCCGGTTTCTGCAGGCAGACCTGACTGATCCAGCGGCTGTGCTCGACGTGTTCAGCGGCGCCGACGCGGTTGTTCATCTCGGAGCAGTTCCTGGCCCGCTGTCGCAGACACCGTCGGTCACGTTTCGCAATAACGTCCTGAGTACCTGGAATGTCGCGGAGACGGCGGCCGCAGTCGGTATCAAGCGAATCGTGTCGGCGTCGTCGGTGTTCGCTCTGGGCTGGCATGAATCACCAGCGGCTTACTGGCCGAAGTCCGTGCCCGTTGACGAGTCGCATTCAACGACGCCATTCGAGGCGTATGGGCTGTCAAAGGTCGTCGGTGAGGAAATCGTGGCCGCGGTCAGTCGTCGCTGCGGCATTCCGGCGGTCAGTCTGCGGCTGATGAACATCATCCAGGAAGATGGCTACTTCGCGCTGCCGTGGCCCGTGCCAACGCACGATCATCCCGTGCGATTCGTTTTGTGGCCGTACGTTGACGTTCGCGACGCGGCAACGTCGTGCCGGCTGGCTCTGGAAGCTCCCGTGAAAGGGCACGAGGCCGTCTTCATCGCCGCCGAGGAAACTCGGTTCGACGCGAACACATCCGCACTGCTCCGCGAGTTCGCACCACAGGTCGCAGTAACTGCCCCGCTGGAAGGTGCCGCGAGTGTAATCAGCATTGAAAAGGCGCAACGGCTGCTTGGATTCAAGCCGCAGTTCTCCTGGCGGCAACTTCGATCGGGCGAACATTCGTGAGATACAGAGATTCCCGGAAATCACGGGGATGCTGGAATCCAGTCAGACGCTCCCAGTATTCTGACCGGACGCCTCGCCCAGCGTATATCATCTGCGGCGAAGATCGATCAGAACCCACGCGTGCCTGACTGGAGAAGTCCAATGTGCCGCAATGATGTTTCGCGACTGCGCCCGTTTATTTTCCTGGCAGCCGCCGTCTGCCTGTTCGCTCCATCGCGGACTGAGGCTCAGTTCAACAATCAACAGCAGCAGCGTGGCAATCAGCCAAAGCAGCCTGAGATTACTGAGACGAAGAGTTCAATCGCCGAAGTTGTTCGCAAGGGCCGCGCGTTGACGCTGATGATCAAAAGCGAACTCGGCGGAGAGCCAATCCCGGTGGCCATCACACCGCGACTGCAGTTTGCGATTGAAGCAAATGCAGACGACGGATTTCTGCGAGAGAAGCAGGTTGTCTCCGGTCGAGGTGTCCTCACGAATGAATCTCTGTTCGTGAAGGAGTGGACGGTCTATCTGGGACCGAACGCCCGTCGGATGCGTGGCGGCGTGCAGAAAGCCGAACGGGTCGTTGGCGAGAGCGTCAACAGTTACGACGTTCTGGGACCGATCGTGTCGCGACAGCAGGACACTGATTATCCCGAGTACGAAACGCTGACGCTGAATGTACCCGCGCTGAAAGGCAAGCCGGTCTACATCGACAAAGGTGCGACAGTCACCGCTCGAATTGAAGACGCCAGCAAGATCGCCGCCGGCAATGAGTGCGTCGTCACTCACACGCTGGCTCCCAACGGTGCCCCGGTTGTCCTTGGCGTCAAAGTGATACTGGACGAGGAACTGAAAGCCGACGACTACTTCACTGAAGAGGAAGAAAAACCGTCGCGTACGAGTCGTCGCCGTCCAGGTGCTGCCACGAAAACTGAAGACTCTGCGAACAAGGATGAAGCAGACGACAAGCAGGACAAGTCGGACTCCGAATAGCGTCGGCAGGCCCGTTTCAGCAGATATTGAATGAGGCCCCGAAGTGGCGACACCTGACGAACTGCAACCTGGCGAACGCGGTCGGATCCTTGAGGTCAGCGGAGAAGACGCGATCACCGTCCGCCTGATGGAAATGGGACTGACCGACGGGGAAGAGATTGAGCTGATCGGGCGTGCTCCTCTGGGCGACCCGCTCGAATTCGCCGTTCGCGGTTACCGGCTCTCGCTGAGGAGCGAAGAAGCCCGCCGGATCTCGATTGAGCGACTGTAATAAGCAGTAATCCAGGGTCTGACCCGTCGAGAAACGCGATCGGCAGCCGGCATCTCCTGCAGAATCTGTCTGAATCCGGCTTATTTCGTTGCCCTGCCTCGAAATTGACACTCGGTCTCAGTTGCAGGGTCGATTCCCCGCCGGGTCGCGGTATGATCCCTCTTTTCGCCAGCCCCGCTGTCTGGGCTGTCCCGCCTGATTGATGACCGATTTCTGAATCGGCATCACCCGCCTGACTCCTGCCGATATCGCCTCGACCATGCCTGCTGCTGAGACCCCAGTGAAAACCGGCCTGCGCAAGGTCGCTCTGATCGGGAATCCGAACACCGGCAAGAGCACGCTGTTCAACGCGCTGACCGGGATGCAGGCCCGCGTGGGCAACTTCCCCGGTGTGACCGTCGAGAAGAAGGTCGGACGGATTCAGTTCGACAGCCGGACGGTCGAGCTGATCGACCTGCCGGGAACTTACAGCCTCTCTCCGCGAACGCTCGATGAGATGGTCTCTGTTGACGTGCTGCTCGGTCGGCAGCGTGACTTTGGCGAGGTCGATGGCGTTGTCTGCATCGTTGATGCGTCGAACCTCGAACGAAATTTGTATCTCGTCAGCCAGGTGCTGGACCTCGGCCTGCCGACAATCCTGGTCCTCAATATGTGGGACGTCGCCCAGGCGCGGCATGTCAGTATCGACGTCGAGGGCCTGCGGCAGAAACTGAACCTGCCCGTCATCGTCTGCGAAGCACACCGGCGGATGGGCATCGACGAAATCCGCAGCGCGATCGTCCACTGCGACACACTGGTCGCGCCGATCCGACCGCGACCGTTTCCGGAAGAGTTTTACGAGGAGTGTTCCGGCCTGACGTCGCATCTCCGTTCGCTCGGTGAAAAGCACAATGCGTTTTATCTGATCGAGCGGCTGCTGCTGGACGTCGGCGGCCAGGTCGAATCGACACTCGCACACAAACACGGCGAGAAGATCAGCAACACGCTGGCAGAAATCCGCGAGCGGCTGAAGGAAAAGGGATTCCGCATCCCGCTGGCCGAAGCGAAGTCCCGCTATGCCTGGGCGCGCGAAACACTGACGGGACTGGTCTCGGTACCGGAACGCCGCGTGCGCACCC
Organism: Planctomycetota bacterium; assembly: GCA_029977045.1. Taxonomy (GTDB): domain Bacteria; phylum Planctomycetota; class Planctomycetia; order Planctomycetales; family Planctomycetaceae; genus JAPOLP01. The sequence continues at coordinate 223 of JAPOLP010000166.1, read as the reverse complement.
GCAGCGACAAGATCGACAGCGTGCTCACACACCGCTTTGCCGGACTTGGAGTGTTTGCCCTGCTGATGTTCATTGTCTTCCAGGCAATCTTCACCTGGGCGGCTCCACTGATGGACCTCATCGAAACCGGTCAGTCGCTGGTCGCCGATCTGGTCGCGTCCCGAATCCCGACCGGTCCGCTGCGCAGTCTGCTCAACGACGGGGTGGTGGCGGGTGTCGGCGG
>JAPOLP010000870.1 GCA_029977045.1 Planctomycetota bacterium | reverse complement strand
TAACGCCCTCGCCGTAAATCGAGCCGTCTTCGACAATCCACTTTTCGTTGCCGATCTTCTTCCAGCCAGAGAGATCCTTTCCGTTAAAGAGCGATTTCCATTCCGGACTCTCCTTCTTTGAATACTGGGCGAACCCAGCAGTCGCGCAGAGCAGAATGACGGCAGTGATCACTGGAACTCGCATTGTGTATTCCTTGAAGAAAGCAAATCTGGTTGTTGTAGCGCGCCAGGATTGACCTGCTGGCGTTTCGTTGTACTGAACTACGTCACTTTAAGACCCCCGATTCCCGTCATAAATCCCGGCATGCGTTCCTGCAGGATGAACTTCTTCAGCTTTAACGAGCGCCGGGGCAAGGTTGGAAAGCGCGGGCGGTGACGGCGATGCATTCTCCCTGGGTTGTCAGGGGGATTGATCGGCGGGAGACGATTATGCCTCGGTTGGCAGAGAGGACAGGTTCCGGGGCGAGGTCGGGGTGCTCCAGGCTGTGAAGTTGAGCGACCGGCTGGCCTGAATCGACTTCGTCGCCCAGTTCGACTAGGGGTTCGAGAATGCCGCTCGACGGTGACATGATGTAGTCGCGAGCGTCGTCTGCGGCGACGAAGACCGGGTTCTCGACTCCTCGGTCGCCGGGCGGTTCGCGCAGGATTTCCGCCCAGTGCAGGACGTTCCGTACGCCGCGAGCCGTGATTTTCAGAGTCTCGACGCCGAACTGGGCTTTGCTGCCCATTTCCGTGCCCAGCGTCACCTTGCCCATTCGCTCGGCCAGCGATGGCAGCAGACCTTCGCCAGCCACGTCCTCGTAAATAAAGACGTACGGAGCGCCCCAGGCTCGGCCGGCGTCCAGCATCCGCCGCATCTGATCGGTCTCGCCCAGGTCGTGCATGTTGACCGACGGCACCATGTGCATCGACGAACCGCCTGAATGAATATCGATAACGAAGTCAGCCAGAGGCAGGATCCGCGTCGAGACGAAGTGCGCGATCATGCCCGTGATCGAATCATTGCGGCGACCGGGATAGGCACGGTTCATGTTGACGCCGTCGATCGGCGAGAGCCGCGTTCCCGCCGCCACGGCCGGGCGGTTGAGCATCGGGACGATAATGACTCGGCCTGCGATCTGATCCGGCGTCAGCTGACGGGCGAGGTTCATCAGGGTAACCGGCCCTTCGTACTCGTCACCGTGATTACCGCCGAAGAGCACGGCGGTCGGTCCTTCACCGTTCTTCACGACGAACAACGGAATGTACGAGACCGCCCAGCCAGCGGAATTCGTCGACTGGGGAACGGCCAGATTGCCGAACTGCTTGCCGTCCTGGTCAAAGTCGAGATCGCACGAAATCAGGCTTTCTTCGGACATGATGACTTCCTGTGAGATTGATCAGAGGCATACCGTCAGACTGAGTATACGGCAGCGAGTTCTGCCGTGACGATCCAGCCGGCGCGGGCACCTGCTGCCGCACAAGCGGGGGTGGTCGTCAGTGTGCTCGGTGATCGCGACGGACGCCTGAGTGTCACTCGCCGGCGTATAGAAGAGCGAACGGGTTTCGCCGATCTCGCTGGCGGGTGTATAAGTGGCACGAAACTCGACGCTGGCGAACCACTGGAGCTGGAAGCATGAAGCTCGAATCTGCTTTGCTCAGACTGTGTGCGGCGTCTCTTCTGTTGGCGTTGCCGCCAGCGTGGACTTGTTTGAAACTTCGTGGGACCGATTCTCGAAGGTAACTTCACTGCCCTCGTCGGTGTGGCCGTGGTCGGCCCGCCCTATGGTCTCTCAAACCTCTGCTTGCTGAAACAGTTCCATGGCGCAACGACTACTCTCCCTGATTTTCGTTCTCGCTGTAACCACCTCGGTCTCGCAACCTACTCGCGCCGAGCATGAGGGCAAGGTTCAGATTCTGCTGCTTGGTGACAGCACGACAGAAGGAAGCATTCCGCGGATCATCAAACCGCAGGGGCCGCATCTGGAGAAGGTCATCGAGTTGCTGCTGGCGGCGGAAGGGGATTTGCCGCCGACGCACGTCATTCAGTCGGGAGTCAGTGGCGAATACATCCGGCGGCTGATTGATTCGGGGCGGTATGACAAAGCTGCGTCGAAGCTGCCGGGGCTTGATTACATCTTTGTCCGGTACGGCATCAACGATCGGGCTCGCGTCGAGAACTTTGAGCAGGCGTTTCCTGAGCATTACCACGAACTCATCGCGCTGCTGCAGCGTGATCATCCTCAAGCTCTGATCATCCCGACAACCAACATCCCGTTTTCAGGGGAAGAGGCGACGGCACTCATGAACCGGCTGGTGCGGCAGGTCGCGGAGAAGGAAGAACTTGAGGTCTTCGACCTTCACCCCCGCTACGCCGCCGAGCTGCAGAAGGGGCCGAACATGCTCAACTACCGGAGATATCTGCTGGAGAAAGTCCCTGAGGAGTACCACGAACTCGTCAAGCCCTTCGTGAACGGCCCCAGCGTGCTGGTGATGAGCAACGAACTCGACGGCATCCTCGGCGATCTTCCGGGCTGGTACGGCGACCGCCACCCGAACCTCGCCGGCTACAACGTCATCGCCGACGAGACGGCGAAGCACCTCGCCCGGCTGATGCGAAACCGGAGCGGTAAAAACTAACGATCGCTGCTCGGCAATGGTTCGAATTTCTGAAACCGCTGGCCGCCGACTTCGGCAACGTAGATGTTGCCATTTGCATCCAGGCAGAGCATGTGAGGCAGGTCGAACTGCGCGGGTGCGTGCCCCTTGCTGCCCAGACGTCTGACGACAGAGCCCTTGTCGTCGATCTGCAGAATCTGGCTTGCACGGGCATCGGCAACGAAGAGTTGCCGATTCGAGTCGATGGCGATGCCGTACGGAGCAAAGCCGTTCCAGGTATCGAGCAGGCGGCCATTCAGGTCGAAGATCTGAATGCGATCGTTCTCGCGGTCACCGACGACAACTCGCTGCTCGGAATCGATCACGATGCTGTGCGGAAGGTCGAACTCACCGGGGCTGGTGCCCGCCGAGCCCCACTCGGAAAGATACTTGCCCTGTTGATCAAAGCGGACAACTCGATTGTTTCCGTACCCGTCCGTGACGTACACGTCGCCATTCGGTGCGAAGGCGGTGTCCGTCGGCTGCTTGAACTGGTGCGGACCATCGCCCGGCTTGTCCTGAGTTCCCAGTGCGAGCAGCAGCGTTCCATCCTGCTTAAACTTGAAGACCATGTGATGCGCGAGATCGGTAACCCAGACGTTTCCTGCTGGAT
>JAPOLP010000965.1 GCA_029977045.1 Planctomycetota bacterium | reverse complement strand
GAATGGCAGGACGACGAACGCAGCCGGATCCGCATCCGCGATCTCCTGCAGATGAGCAGCGGCCTGGACTTCGACAATCTCGGATTCAAAGCCGAGACGCTGACCAGGCAGAACGAGCACATGCGGGTCTACTTCGATTCCGTCAACGTGCTGGGCCACGCCGTGAACCAGCCAGCGAAGGTGCCGCCCGGCACGCGCTGGAGCTACCTCAACAGCGATCCCTTGAGTCTCGGCAAGATCATTCGCAATACGGTCGAAGCCCAGGGAGAGAACTATCTGCAGTTCCCGCAGCGAGCCCTGTTCGACCGGATCGGCGTTCGCAGTGTTGTGCTGGAAACCGACGCCTGGGGCAATTTCATCATGTCGGGCTACGACTACGTCTGCGCCCGCGACTGGATCCGGTTCGGATTGCTGTACCTGAACGACGGCGTCTGGCAGGGCGAGCGACTTCTGCCCGAAGGCTGGACAAAGTTCGTCGCCACTCCGGCGCCCGCAGACGAGACGCAGAACTACGGCGGCATGTTCTGGCTGAACCGCTCACTGAAGATGGACCAGATCCCCCCAGACGCCTACTGGGCCGCCGGATTCATGGGCCAGATCACGATGGTCATCCCCTCCCGCAACCTGGTCATCGTCCGCCTCGGCCCCAGCCCCGAAGGCTTCTCTCCCTACCTCAACGAAGCCGCCGGCCGCGTGCTGCAAGCAATCCCATAAAACTAAACGCACCAAGCTCCGGTGTTGTCGCCCGCCGCGTCGAAATCTCGGTCTGAAAGTGCCGCTGCGAGATCCGATTGGCTAACGCAGGTCACGCGTTCATTCAAAGACAATCCAGACTTCGACGAAATACTTTGGCTTGGCAAGGAATCCCAGGACGCCGATCAGGATGAGGAAGCGTAGGCGTGTTCATCCTCGACCTTGGTCCGTCGAGTTCCGGGGATAGCAGGAACATCAGAGACGCCTTTTCTGATGTCGAACTCACGGTAGACTCTGGGAGATGGAACCCGTGAAACCCGGCACAGGTACGTCTTTCGAAGTACAGGCCGTCCAGTTGAAGTGCCTGCGCCGCATGACACCCCACGAACGCCTTCGCATGGTGATGGGCTGATCCGGTCAGTTCAGTCGGATGTCGTTCGCTGCCATTCGGCGTCGTCACCCGGATCTGGGTGACGACGAAGTCCGGCTCCGGTTTATCGAGCTGATGTATGGCAAAGCGCTGGCCGATGGCGGCAATCGGAAGCCGACCGTTGGATGAGTTGGATGATCTGGTTGCCGCGCTGCATACTGTCGCCACCGATCTCTGTGAACTGCAGATTCGACATTACGTGGATGTAGCGCCAGTTCGTTTCATGGCGCGACTCGCTCGACGATGGACGTCGAACGCTTCTGTGAACTGAAAGGGAAAGAAACACGATGAGGAACTTAGTCGCAGGTCTGCCAATGTGCCTTGTCATCGCGTGGCACTCAATGGCTCCGGCGCAAACGTTGGACTCCGCGACGGAAGCGGCGACGCGAAAGCTGTTCGACGTTCAGGCAATCGGAGTCGAGCTGAAGTTGCAGGGAGAATACGTCGGCCGGGACGGCGAGAGGTCAGTCGGTGCGCAGGTCGTGGCGCGCGGTGAGAAGTCATTTCATGCTCTGGTTCTCGAAGGCGGATTGCCGGGGGATGGTTGGGATGGGGGGCGTTATGGACTCCTGGAGAGCGGCCCGTTGTCGCAAGGGCGAGCGGAGTTTCGTTCGCTGACGGATGAGGGAGTCAGCGCGGTTCTGGATGAGAACGGCCTGATACTGAAGCGTGGTGAGCGCCAGACTCTGTTGAAGCGGGTGGAACGCAAGAGCCCGACGCTCGGTCAGAAGCCTCCTGCGGGAGCGATCGTGCTGTTCGGGGGGGCGACTCCCAGCATGGACGCGTTCGAGGAACGCAAGGACATCGAAGGCTTAACCGCGCCGACGATGTTTGAGGGACACATGCTCGCCGGAGCCGTCACGAAACGGCGATTCCGAGACTACCAATTGCACGTGGAGTTCATGACCGGTTGGGAGCCTCAGAACATTCCGTGGCGCCGAGCCGATGCCGGCATCTATATGCTCTCACGCTACGAAGTTGCGATCGGCGATAACTTTGGCTTCGACTTCGATCTGTCTGGCGCGACGAGTCCGCATCGCGCCAGGTTGCTTGATGAGCAGACCACGTCGTCGAAGTTTCCCGTGGCGAAGAACAGCAACCCACCACGCGTCTGTGGAAGTGTTTTCACCTACCCGAGCAACGTCCCGAATTTGTGCCTGCCGCCGCTGGTCTGGCAGACGCTCGACATCGACTTCACGGCTCCTCGATTCGACAGCGAAGGAAAGAAGACATCGAAGGCGGTGATCTCGGCAAAGTTGAATGGGCATCAGACGGTCGACAGGCAGGAAGTCAACGGCCCGACGCCGCACGGCTTCAAGGGACCGGAGACTCCCGATGGCCCCATTTGGTTTGAAGCCTTCGGCCGCCGCGTGCTGTACCGCAACATCTGGGTTGTTGAACGACCTTGAGACGAGTGAGGTCGTGCAATCCCTTTATGCAAACCTCGTCGGTCCGACACTGCGACACATCTACGGAACAGCGGGGACGAAACGAGTTACGCGCGGAAGTCTGGCATAATGCCCCGTCTACGGCTCGCTGCACGACTACTTCGCGCTGATCTTCGCCAGGAAGATGTCATTACTGCCACGGTTGTCGAGCCGGTGTTTCCCAAATGTGGCAGGTCCGTGGCAGGCTCCTGACAGGTACAAACTTCCCCGGCCATCCGAAACGATCGAGTATGCGTGGTCGGTGCTCGCTCCGCCGCATTGCTGGAACCACTGCATATGACCATCGCCGTTGAGCTTCACGACGTGAATGTCCGAGCCCGCGG
>JAPOLP010000942.1 GCA_029977045.1 Planctomycetota bacterium | reverse complement strand
TCTGGAGATTTGAAATGTTGAGTTCACATCAACTGCTACGTCGCGTTGCCGTGCTGGCAGTGATCCTGACCGTGAGCGTTTCCGCAGTTAACGCCGCTGATGTCGCGCCGCAGGAACAGGAACTGATCGCCGTTCTGCAGTCCGACGCACCGAAGAGTGAGAAAGCTCTCGTGTGCAAGAAACTGGCGATTCAAGGTTCCAGCGCCGCTGTGCCGGAACTGGCCAAACTGTTGCCAGACCCGCAGCTTTCGTCGTGGGCCCGCATCGCACTGGAAGCGATTCCGGGTTCGGAATCGGATGCCGCGTTCCGCAGCGCGGCGGGTTCTCTCGACGGCCTGCTGCTCGTCGGAACGATCAATTCGATTGGCGTCCGCCGCGATGCGGGCGCCGTCGATCTTCTGACCGGTCGGCTGCGGGATAAGGATCCTGAGGTTGCCACAGCCGCAGCCGTCGCGCTCGGTCGGATCGGCAACGCCGACGCCACGAAAGCGTTGCGTCTGGCTCTCTCCACAGCACCTGCCGGAGTTCGTTCCGCAGTTGCCGAAGGCTGCGTTCTGTGTGCGGAACGGTTGCTTGCTGACGGACAGTCTGCAGATGCAGCGGCACTTTACGACGACGTTCGCGGTGCCGAAGTCCCGCAGCAGCGGATTATCGAAGCGACGCGGGGAGCGATTCTCGCTCGCGGAGCGGAAGGCCTGCCGCTGTTGCTGGAGCAGTTGCGGTCGGATGAGAAGGCATTCTTTCAACTGGCACTGCAGACGGCTCGGGAACTGCCCGGCAGCGATGTCGACAAGGCACTGGCCGACGAACTCGGTCAAGCACAGCCGGCACGCGCCGCTTTGATCGTGTACACGATGGCCGATCGCCCGGACACCGTCGTCCTGCCGGCCATTCTGCAGGCAGCGAAGAGTGATTCGCGAGACGTCCGACTGTCGGCACTCGGAGCGTTGCGACGAGTCGGCGATGCGTCGTGCCTGTCGACACTGCTGGACAGCGCAGTCGATTCCGATGCCGACGTTTCTCAGGCCGCGCGACTCGCGCTGGCGGAACTTCCCGGCGAGAAGATTGACGCAAGAATCGTCGCACTGCTCGGAGAATCCAGCGGCAAGACTTATCCGCTGCTGATCGAGCTGACCGGTCAGCGACGCATCGACGCTGTTCCGCAACTGCTGAAGGCTGTCGAGAACTCTGACGCGGCGGTGCGACATGCGGCACTGATCGCACTCGGAGAAACAGTCAGCCTGCAGCGGCTTTCCGTGCTGATCTCGCAGGCTTTGGCACCGCGACGTGCCGAAGACCGCGAGGTTGCACTGCAGGCACTGAAAGTCGCCAGTATCCGGATGCCCGACCGCGATGCGTGTGCCCAGGAACTGACGAAGGCTCTCCAGCGGTCACCATCGGCGACGAAGGAATCGCTGCTCGAAATCCTCACGGAAGTCGGCGGAGCAACCGCACTGCAGACGCTTGGGGACGCTGCGAGCAGCAGTGATCCGCTGCTGCAGGATGCGGGCAGCCGGCTTCTCGGCAAGTGGAACAGCGTGGACGCCGCCCCCGTGCTGCTGAAACTCGCGAAGACCGCTCCCGAGAGCAAGTACAAGGTTCGGGCGCTTCGCGGTTATCTCGGCCTCGCCCGTAAATTCGCCATGCCGGAACCAGAGCGGGTTGAGATGTGCCGTAACGCTGTCGATGCCGCATTGCGGGTCGACGAACAGAAGCTGGCTCTCGATGTCCTGACGCTGCATCCCAGTCCCGAGGGTCTGAATCTGGCAGTGCAGATGAAACAGACGGCGGCTCTGAAAGACGCTGCGACCGCCGCCACGCTGGTGATTGCTCAAAAACTTGGCGGCAAAGGAGTCGATGTCCAGAAGCTGCTCGCGGGAGCGGGGCTCGATCCCGTGAAACTGGAAATTGTCAAAGCGAGTTACGGAGCCGGTGCCACGCAGAGAGACGTCACTGACGCTGTTCGGAAGCAGGCCGGCAACCTGCCGCTGATCACGCTGGCGTCGTCAAGCTACAACGCCAGCTTCGGTGGCGATCCGGCACCGGGAGTCGTCAAGCAATTGAAGATTCAGTACCGCATCAACGGCAAGTCGGGCGAAGCCGCCTTCGCCGAGAACGATCTGATCATTCTGCCGATGCCGAACTGATCAATCAGCCGCGGGCTGATCGAAACCCAAGAACGGTTCTGTGAGCTGAGAAACGCTTGCAGAACCGTTTTTTGTTTTGGACTCAGCCGGCCAGGTAGCCGCCGTCGACAACCATCGACGTACCGGTGATCCACTTTCCGGCGTCGGACAGCAGGAAGCACGCGGCGTTGGCGACGTCGACTGCTTCACCGACTCCCAGCAGGTGCTTGTCGATGATGGCCTGAACGCCTTCCTCAGTCAGATAATTGTCCGCTCCGCCGAACATCTCTGTCTTCACAGTCGCGGGACAGATCGCGTTGACGCGGATACCGTCTTCAGCGAGTTCGCAGGCGAGGCAGCGGGTCATTGAATCGATCGCGCCCTTCGATGCGGCATACGCCGAGATGCCCTTGTTGCCGCGCATACTGACAATCGACGAGATGTAAACGACGCTCGCCGGAGTCGCCCAGCAGCCTCGCTGGCGGAAGGCGCTCGTCAGTGCCGAGCCGGCGAAATAATTGAGCCGCATCATCGGTTCGGACTTTTCCCACTTCAGTTGCCGGATCGGGCGACCGATGTGAATTCCCGCTGCGTGGACCAGTCCGTTCAACGGCCCGACCTCTTCGCAGACGCCCTTCACGAACGCAGTGATGCCGTCGATCTCGTTGAGGTCGTACGGCGCGATATGGCACTCGGCGCCTTCCATCATGGCCGCCGTCTCTTCGAGACGCTCCTGTCGACGGGCGACGATGACAACTTTCGCTCCCAGCTTTCCGGCCTGAAGCGCAACGCCGCGACCGATTCCGGATGACGCTCCCGTCACCAGAATCGTTCGCCCGGTCAG
>JAPOLP010000170.1 GCA_029977045.1 Planctomycetota bacterium | reverse complement strand
GTTGGAAACTCGTCGTCACTTCTTCAGCCGCGGCAAGCATCTACTCGGTGGAGCAGCTCTCGCTTCGCTGCTGGGACAGTCTGAGGCCTCTGCAAGCGGGCACGTGCCGCTGGGGAGCCACTATCCAGGCAAAGCGAAACGCGTGATATATCTGCACATGGTCGGAGGACCCGCGCAGATGGACCTGTTCGATTACAAGCCGGTCATGCAGGAATGGTTCGATAAAGACCTGCCCGACTCGGTTCGCATGGGACAGCGGCTGACGACGATGACCAGTGGTCAGGCCCGGTTCCCGATCGCTCCGTCGAAATTCAAATTCAGCCCAGCCGGCGAATGCGAAATGTGGATGAACACGGAGCTGCTGCCGAACCTCGCAAAGAAGGCCGACGAAATCTGCTGGATGCGGACTCTGCACACGGAAGCGATCAACCACGAGCCGGCGATCGCCGCCATGCAGACCGGCAATCAGGTGACCGGTCGGCCGTGCCTGGGTTCGTGGGCGTCGTATGGTTTGGGCTCGGACAACGAAAACCTGCCGGCGTTTGTCGTACTGGTTGCCGTGCCTTCAAACCGCGAGCAGGAGCAGGCGATTTCCTCGCGGCTGTGGAGTGCTGGTTATCTGCCGGGCGAGCACTCCGGTGTTTCGTTCCGCAGCCAGGGCGACCCAATTCTCTACATCAACAACCCGCCTGGCGTTCCAAGTGCCATCCGCAAGCGGACGATCGACGGGCTCAACGCTCTGAACGAACTGAATTACCAGGCGCTCGGCGACCCGGAAATCCAGACGCGGATTCAGCAGTACGAAATGGCGTTCCGGATGCAGTCGAGCGTTCCCGAGCTGACAGACATCAGCCAGGAACCGGCTCACATCTTCGAGCTGTACGGCGAGGATGCGAAGAAGCCAGGCACGTTCGCGAACACAGCGTTGATGACACGGCGACTGGCCGAGCGTGGCGTCCGGTTCATTCAGGTTTACCACAACAACTGGGACCACCACAGCAACGTCGGCGGTCGGATGCCGTCGCAATGCAAAGACGTCGATCAGCCCTGCTTCGCTCTGCTGGAAGACCTCAAGCAGCGAGGAATGCTCGACGAAACGCTGATCATCTGGGGCGGCGAGTTCGGTCGCACGATCTACTCGCAGGGCGGCCTGTCAAAAGAGAACTATGGCCGCGATCACCACCCGCGCTGCTTCAGCATGTGGATGGCCGGCGGCGGAACAAAGGGCGGAACGATTTACGGCGAGACCGACGAGTTCTCGTACAACATTGTCCGTGACCCGCTGCACATCCGCGACTTCCACGCCACCGTGCTGCATCTGCTCGGCTTTGACCACGAACGTCTCACGTTCAAGTTCCAGGGCCTCGACCAGCGACTTACCGGCGTCCTGCCGGCGCACATCGTCGAGGAGCTGATCGTTTAGCTCGACGAGCGACCTGGCGTTCTCAGAACAACTCCCGGACGGCGGGCTTGGTGACTTTGCCCATCGCGTTGCGCGGCAGCTCGTCGACGACCAGCAGCTTTCGCGGGATGCGGTAGTGCGAGAGGCGGTCGCGGCACCACTCGCTCAGCGAGTCCAGATCGAGGTTCTGGCCCGACCGCACGACGACGGCGGCGGAGACGACTTCGCCCCAGGTTTCATCGGCGACACCGACGACGGCGCACTCGGCGATGGCCGGGTGGTCGAGCAGTGCCGTTTCAATTTCGAGCGCTGACAGCTTGTAACCGCCGCTCTTGATGATATCGACGGACTGCCGCCCCATGATCCGGTAGTAGCCATCCTCGACGACTGCCATGTCACCGGTCCGGAACCAGCCGTCATCAAACGACGAATCGGTCACATCGGGACGATTCCAGTACTCGCTGAAAACGCCGGGACCGCGCACCTGAATCTCGCCCGGCTCGCCTTCCGCAGAGATGACCTCGCCGCTTTCCGACTTCAGCCGAATCTCGACGTTCGGCAATGGCTGGCCGACGGCGCCGGGGCGTCGCTCGCCGCGATACGGGTTGGAAAGGCCCATTCCGATCTCGGTCATCCCGTACCGTTCCAGCAGCTTCTGGCCGGTCAACGCCGACCAGGTTTCGTGAACGCTCGACGGCAAGGCCGCCGACCCGGAAATCATCAGCCGAATTCCGGCAAAGCCGTCGACGACTTGTTGTCGTGCGTCGTCAGGCAAGTCCTCGATCGCCTGGATCAGCTTCACATAGACCGTTGGGACGGCCATGAAGACGGACCAGGCATCGGCGGCGATACGATCGAGAATCGTTGCCATCTCGAAGCGAGGGAACGTGTCGACCGTCGCTCCCGACCACAGGCCGCACGAAAGGATGTTGATGATGCCGTGAATATGGTGCATCGGCAGAAACAGCGGGATGCGGTCGTCGGGCTGCCACTCCCAGGCTTCGATCAGCGACGTAATCTGAGCTTCGATATTCGAGTGCGTCGTCACAACACCCTTGGGTCGGCTGGTTGTTCCGCTGGTGTAGAGGATCATCGCCCGCCGCCCGGACGCTACGTTGGGTAGCGCGGGATCGGCGGACTCGGCGACGTCTTCGATGATCAGGCTGCGCAGGCCGAGCCGGCTGCAGAGAGCGTCGATCGAAGCCGCCAGCTCGCGCGATACCAGGACGCACTGGGCCTGCGAGTCCGTCAGCGTGTATTCGAGTTCGGGCTCGGTCGCGGACAGGCTCAGCGGCACAAACACTCCGCCAGCCCGCCAGATGCCCCATTGAGCGGCGACGTACTCGAACCCCGCCGGAACCAGACACGCGATCCGGGCTTCGGCGAGGTCGCTCTCGCCGACTAGCAATGCAGCCGCGACGTCTGCCGAACGAGCCAGCACGTCGGCGTAGGAGAACTCACCCGCCGCTGAGCAGATCGCGATCGAGTCTCCGTGCGAACGTGCGCGGGCAATCAAAGAGAGTTCCGTCATCAGTGTGTCCTGTCAGGCTGCAAGAGCGTCGAGCCGAAAATCGGGTGAGCCAGTGTCAGACGAGTGCCCGGATCACGATGAAGATGAGCGACGGCCCCAGCAGGCAGCCGAGACCGGTGTAAAACGTCGCCGTCATCGCTCCGTACGGCACGAGCCGCGGGTCGGTGGCCGCCAGGCCGCCGGCAACTCCGCTGGTCGTGCCCATCAGCCCCCCGAAGATCAGAGCCGATCGCGGATTGTCGAGCCCGATCATGCAGGCCACGAACGGCGTCAGCGTCATCACGAGAATCGATTTGACGAGCCCCGCCGCAACGCTGAGCGCCATCACTTCTGAGGATGCTCCGAGAGCCGTCCCGGTCACCGGCCCGACAATATAAGTGGCCGCACCTCCGCCGATCGTCGTCATGCTGACCGCATCTCGATAACCAGCTGTCCACGCGACAACCGCGCCGACTGCGAACGACAGCAGCACTCCGGCCAGCAGCGAGACGATCCCGCTGAAACCCGTGCGGCGAAACTCGTCGAGACTCACACCGAACGCCGTTGCGACGATCGCCAGGTCCCGCAGCATCGCTCCGCCCATCAGGCCGATGCCGGACAGCATTTCGATATCCGCGATCCCCTTCTTTCCACCAGTTGAGACGCCGCCGACATAAGCCAGTACCAGTCCCGCGAAGATGGCGATCGCTGACCCGTGAATCCGGCCCAGCGTCAGACGCCGCGACACGAAGTACGACAGCCAGACCATCGTTCCCACGACGGCAAACGCGGTCACGAGCGAGTACTTGACCAGCACCGACTGCAACGCGTCGACAAGCTCCGACATCACTCGTCTCCCCGTGAAGCAGTGTTCGACGACGTCCCAACATCATCTGCCTTCACGCGAGACAGCAGCGGCACCAGTGCAAAGCTCACAACCACGACGGCGACTCCGGCGACGATCGGCACCATGCCGGCTCGCAAAGCGGCGACGACGTTCTGGCTGGCGGCCATCGCGACGACAATCGGGATGTAGACCGAACTCCAGAACGTGATGCCTGATTCGTCGAGCGGTTTCAGTCGTCCCGTTCGCCGCAGCCAGTCGCTGGCCAGAATCAGCAGCAGCATCGCGATCCCGACGCCGCCAACGTTCGCGTCAACGCCGACAGCCATGCCGATCAGCCGCCCGGCGATCAGGCCGGCAATCAGACAGATCGACAGCAACGCGGTTCCGTAGATTGGCATTCGATCCTCTCGCAAAGACTCCGCAACCAGCATGGTACGGCCCGAACTGGCCCCCGGCGGTACCGGCACGGCGAGACACGATGACAACGAGGAGAAAAGCGTGCCACCAGCAGGCTGGGGATATGTGATGATGGCCGTCGGCGTCTTCTTTCTGACCTGCGAGTCAACTCGAAGCGAGTTCGTGCTTTACCAGCTTTGTGTCGCCAACTCCCGGTTGCTCTGGGGCAACAACGTGCACCGCTTCTTTCAGTGTCTCGCTGCCGGCTTCATCATTCTCGGTGGTCTCCGAGTTGCCGGGCATTGACGTAAAATACGCCATTCATGATCAGGTCCGTTCAGAGCGGACGATTGCCGATCGTCTGCAGGACAGGACTGCCTGGCAACTGTGGCTCGAACCCGTTCTCTTACTCCGGTTCCTTCCGAGTCCACCCAGCGCCGAGACTTACCCAATGGCTTCACCAATGAAACGGCAACTTGTTCTGGTTTTGATTCTGGCGGCAACCGTGTCGCCTGCGTTCGCTCAGACTGCTGGTAAACCGGCGGCGACGGAACCCACGAATGCGAAGGAAGCGGCTGAGCAGAAGGCTCGCCAGGAAGCGGAACTCGACGAGAAATATCAGGCGTGGGTGGCAACTCTCACGCCCGGGCAGCAGGCGTGGGAGAAGACGCTGCAGGCCGAACTGGGCAGTTTTTACCTGCCGATTCACAAGCGGGAAAAAGTGGCCGGGCGATCCAACGCCTGGGACTTTGTGGCCGATGATCCCGCGTTACCGCGAGTGCTGTTGATTGGCGACTCGGTCTCGCGAGCGTACACGCAGACGGTGCGGAAAGAACTCGCTGGCAAGGCCAACGTCCATCGTGCTCCTGCCAACTGCGGACCGACGGCGACGGGGCTCAGGAAGCTCGACGTCTGGCTCGGCGACGGCAAGTGGGACGTGATCCACTTCAACTTCGGCATCCATGACCGGGCGACACCCATCGCCGATTACAGCGAGCGGCTCGAACAGCTCGTCGAGCGGATGCAGCAAACCGGTGCGACGGTCTGCTGGGCAACCACAACGCCGATCCCCGACGTGTCGGATAAGAAGTACTCCGCTGCGTCGATCGTCGAGCGAAACGCCGCAGCGTTGACGATCATGCAGAAACACGACGTGCTGGTTGACGATCTGTTTGCCGCGATCTCTCCGCGACTGGCCGAACTGCAGAACCCCGACGACGTCCACTTCAGCGGACCGGGGAACGAGTTTCTCGGACAGCAGGTCGCTGAGTTTCTGAAGACTGTTCTGCAGCGATTGGACAGTCGATCCGTCAGCAACTGATCTTCCGCAAGAAACAAACTGCCCGCGTGGAGCATCTCAGCTCATGATGACGCTGATTCGGAACGTGGTGACTTGTGTGCTGTTGGCTGCGGCTGTGCGACCGAGCTTTGCGCAGGATGATGCCGCCAAAGCCGCGCCCGAGGCGGCAGCCTTCACGGTAGAGCAGCTTGAGTTTTTTGAACGTCGCGTGCGGCCGCTGCTGATCGAACACTGCCTCGAGTGTCACAGCGGCGAGAAGTTGAAGGGCTCGCTGAGTCTGGAATCGCGAGCGTCGCTGCTGCTGGGCGGCGACAGCGGCCCGGCAGTTGTCGCGGGGAAGCCGGAAGCGAGTCTGCTGATCTCAGCCATTCGCTACGACAGGTTGGAGATGCCGCCGAAAGGGCAGCTCTCTGCTGACCAGATCGGAGTTCTGACGACGTGGGTCCGCGACGGCGCGGCGTGGCCCGGCGGCGGTAAGGCTCCTCAGGCTCGTCCGCGTGAACACAGCGACGTCGTGACGGACGAGGACCGCCAGCACTGGGCGTTTCAGCCAGTGCGGCCTGTTCCCGTGCCAGCGGTTGTCGACGCAGTCGGCACGACAGTTAGCCATCCGATCGATGCGTTCGTGTTCGCGCGGCTCACGATCGAACAGCTTCAAGCCAACGCTCAGACTGACACACGAACGATTATCCGGCGGGCCTATTTCGGTCTGACGGGACTGCCTCCGACGTTCGAGGAACTCGACAACTGGACGCGGCGTATCGGCGGGGAAGAGGGCTCAGCGTTTCAGGAGACGGCCTATGCTGAGCTGCTCGACGAACTGCTGTCGCGGCCCGCGTATGGTGAGCACTGGGCGCGGCACTGGCTCGACGTCGTTCGCTTCGCGCAGTCCAACGGGTACGAACGGGATGGCTACAAACCTTGGAGCTGGCGATACCGCGACTACGTGGTGAAGGCGTTTCAGGACGACAAGCCGTACGACCGCTTCGTGCTCGAACAGCTCGCCGGTGACGAGCTTCCCGACGCGAACGGCGAGTCGCGGACAGCCACCGGCTTTTACCGACTCGGTGTGTGGGACGACGAACCCGACGACAAGCGGCAGGCCGAGTTCGACGAACTCGACGACGTCATGGTCACGCTGGGGGCGTCGTTCTTCGGCCTGACGATCGGCTGTGCGCGGTGCCACGAACACAAGTTCGATCCGATTCCGCAGGCCGACTATTACCGGCTGCTGGCGTTTCTCCGGAACATCCGCCGTTACGAGAATCCGCAGACGACCGCTCAGAGCGCGACCACTCTGCCGATCAATGTTGACGACGCGGTGCGGCGAGCCGTCGAACAGATACAGGAGCGGGTTCGCCAGCGCGAGCAAGCCATCGCGGCGGCCAGTAACGCCGAGGAACGCAAGAAGCTCGCAGCGCAGCAGGTCGATCAGAATCTGCCGGGGCTCGACTGGGCCTTGTCCGTGCGCGAGAACGCGGACGAACCGCCGACGACGAACGTCCTGATTCGAGGCAGTGCGGGCAGTCCGGGACCGCTCGTCACGCCCGGCTTTCCGCAGGTGCTTTGTCCGACCGAGTCGGCCAGCTCACCGGACGCGACGGCCTTCCGGTCCGAGTCTCCGCTGAACGATCTCTTTCCGACATCGGGCCGGCGGCTCGCCCTCGCTCGCTGGATGGTCAGGCCGGAGCACCCGCTGACGGCGCGCGTCATTGTGAATCGAGTCTGGCACTACCACTTCGGGACGGGTCTCGTCGCGACGACGGGCGACTTCGGTCGGGCGGGCGACGCGCCGAGCCATCCCGAACTGCTCGACTGGCTGGCTGCAGACTTCGTTCAGAATGGCTGGTCGATCAAACGCCTGCACCGTCAGATTCTAACATCCGCAGCGTTCCGCCGATCGTCGCACATTGATGCCCAAAGCCCGGCGCACCAGGCAGCGACTCAGAAGGACCCCGCGAACAGGTTTTTGTGGCGGTTTCCGTTGCGGCGACTCGACGCCGAGTCCATTCGTGACCGGTTGCTGCTCAGCAGCGGCGAACTCAACACCAGCGTCGGCGGTCGCGAGATGTACCCGCTGCTCAGCGGCGAGGTGCTGGCCGGGCAGTCGAAGCCGGGGCTCGGCTGGGAACCGTCGCCGCTGACCGAACAGTGCCGCCGCAGCCTGTACGCCATCGTGAAACGCAGCGTTCGCGATCCGCTGCTCGAATCGCTCGACTATTCCAACACGACGTCGCCGCTGACCGAGCGTCCGATAACGACCGTCGCACCGCAGGCTCTGATCCTGCTGCATGGCCGGTTCACGGCAGAGCGATCGGCTGCTCTCGCCGAACGTCTGTCGCGATCGGAAACAGATCCCGCCCGGCAGATCGAACGCCTCTTCCAGACCGTGCTGCAGCGGTCACCCAGTGAGCGAGAGCTGGGCATCGCTCTCGACACGCTGCACCGGTTTGAAGACGAGCTGGCGCCGCGACTCGGACGCCTGACGTTTCGGCCCGACGTGCCGGTGTCGCTGTTTTCCGGCTATCGCAAGCAACTCGCGGCGAGTGCGTTTCTGCTGGGACCGACCGATGGCTGGCAGTATCGCGGCGGTGTCTGGGGCGGCGGTTACGAGGGGATCGACGTCGTGGACCCGCGACTCGGACCGCACGCTTTCTGGCGCGGCGGCGAATTCCGATCAGGAACGCTGACGGGGCGGCTGCGAATCGAGCAGCCGGTTGAGCTGGTCACGCTGATCGCTCGCGGACGTCCCGACGGCGATGCGTGGCGAGGACTCGCGGTCACACTCGATCGAACTCGTGGAGTGGTCGAATGGCGCGACCGCTCTTCCGGGACGGAACCCGCAGAAACACCCGAAACACCGAACAGCGTCCTCGCTCAGATCCTGGCGCAGCAGTGGTTGCCGTTTCGCTGGGAACTCACTGACGGGCAGAGCCGCTTCGTACTCGGCGAAGCTGATCAGCCACTGGCCGTGCTCGAACGCCGTCTCGCTGGAGGCGACTCTGCCGCCGGGCAACTGGGCATCGCGGTGTGGGGTGGGCAGGTCGAGTTCGACGCGTTGACGTGGAGCACGGCAGAGAGCGGTCTGCCTGCGGACCTCTCGAAAGGAAGCACTGGCGAGCAGTCGTTTGAGCTGGCTCGCACCAGCATCGTCGGAACTGACTCGCCACTCCCGACGGGCTGGAGTCGTTACGACGGAAGCTGGCAGCGACAAACGGACGGAAGCTGGCTCGTCGGGCAGTCGCACGGTGCGAAGATCGTCTGGGATCAGCAACCGGTGGCGACCGGCGAGGTCCGCGTCGAGATGCAAATGACGCCCGGCAAGGCTCACATCGGCGGACTGCTGCTGTGTGTCAGTGAGCCGAAAATCGGAGCGGACAACTGGTTTGGTTACGAGGTCAGTCTCGACACGAGCACGCAGACGCTGCTCTTCGGTGACCATCGCAACAACTTCCGCGATCTGAAGCGGCAGCCAGTCGCGGTCAAACCCGGCGAGTGGCACACGCTGCGAGCCGTGCTCGGAAGAGAACGGCTACAGGTCTTCGTTGACGGTGCCGACCAGCCGGCGATCGATGAGGAACTTGTCGACCGACTGCAGGGCGAGATGGTCGGCCTGCGCACCTGGGGCTCGGAGATTCGCTTTCGGAACTTCGAGATTCGGCGACCTGCCAGCGAACAGGGCGAACTCGACGTCGTCCGTGCCGAGTGGCCGGCTCCGCGTCTGGAGCGACTCGCGCGCGACGACGATCAGCAGCGGCTGAAGCGCGACGCTCTGGCGGCGCTGTGCCGGACCATCTTCAACCTGAAT
>JAPOLP010001092.1 GCA_029977045.1 Planctomycetota bacterium | reverse complement strand
CCGTCAGGTGAGAACTTTTTCAAAAGCTTCTGCAGTGAAGCCGACAATCAGAGTCTTTCCTTTGCGCAGCACCGGCGCTCGCAGAGTGCCGGACCGACCGAGAATCAGTCCGGCGATTTCGTCGTCGTCCGGACGATCCTTCTTCATGTCGAAGTGCAGCGTCTTTTTTCCTTTCGACACGTACAGCTCGTTCAAGCCCTCCAGCAGGCCGAGTGCCGCGTCGCGTTCGTACTTGGTTTTCTTCGCGTTGACCTGCTAGGCCTCAGCGATTGAATTCTTCGCAAGAAACTCCTGCGTCTTGACGCAGGAGACTCATCCAGGGCGGTGGTAGCTCCAGTCGACGGTTGGCATGAGGTGTCCCTTCCCAAAGTCGTAGGGTGCGTGCAGCGCAGCGGAACGCACCGGAAAACCAGGAAGGTGCGTTTCGCTGCGCTGCACGCACCCTGCAAAAAGCAGTCTTTCAGGCCGGATCAAGCGGAGCACCGCTCCGGCTGCCGGAACAGCGTCGCTGCGCTCCTCGGTCCGGCCTACCTCAGGCGAGTCCCTCGACGGCGAAGTCTCGGCGGTAATCCTTCGTGAGCATTGCCGCTGCTCTGGGATGCCCGGTCAGCGCCATTGATTCTGTGTCCCAGCAGAGTTCGGTGCCTGGCAGGCGAATCGCGATCGTGCCAAGCAGCACAGTCTCGGTCAGACGCCCTGAGTAGCCGAAGTGCGAGTTCGTCGAACCGACTCCGCGGCAGGCGTCGGCCCACAGGACGTAGTGGCTCAGCCGTTCGAGTTCCGGCACGTCATAGTCGGTGAACTTTTCGTCCGGCAGCAGTCGCGGCTTGCCGACGTGGGGAATCAGCAGCGAACCCTTTTCGCCGATCAGCACCGAACCCGAGCCGGGAAGTTCTTTCTCAGGCAGGATGTGCTTAAGTTGCTCGACCGGCTTGACGCCTTCGCCGTCGATCCAGGTGACTTTGATCGAGTCGCCGGCGGTGTATTCGGTGCCGGGGTACTCGTACCGGACCGTCGCCCAGTGCGTCCACGTTTCGCTGTTGATCGTCGGCGCGTCGGCGCTGATCTTTGTCGGCGCGGTCAGCTTCAGAGCCATCGAGACCGGGTCGAGAATGTGGCAGCCGAAATCGCCGAGCTGGCCGTTGCTGAAGTCCTGGAAGTCGCGCCAGGCGAAGGGATGATAGATCTTTTCCTTGTAGGGCCGCTCGGGGGCGACGCCCAGCCACTTGTTCCAGTGCAGTCCCTGCGGTACGGGATCTCTGCCGGCTGGCCGGTCCGTGACGATCCGCCAGCTCGGCTTACCGGATTGCCACGAGTAGACCTCTTTGACTTTGCCGATTGCGCCGCCATGGACGAGCTGCACCGCGGTCCGGTACTCGGCAAACGCCTGAATCTGGTTGCCCATCTGTGTGACGACGCCAGCGTCTCTCGCGGCGTTGGCCAGGACTCGAGCTTCCTTGACGGTGTGCGTCAGCGGCTTCTGACAGTAAACGTGCAGGCCTCGCTGCATCGCGCTCAGAGCGATCGGAGCGTGCATGTGGTCCGGAGTGGAGACCGTGACGGCGTCGAGCTTCTCCTTGTCGAGCAGTTCACGCCAGTCGGTGTAACGCGTCGCGTTCGGATACTTCTCAGCGGCCCGCCCCATGTGATTCGGACCTTCGTCGATATCGCAGATCGCCTGCACGACGACGTGAGGACTGGCAGCAGTCTCGGTCATGTCCGACCAGCCCTTGCCACCGACGCCGATGCAGCCCAGCCGCAACTGCTCGCTTGGAGCCGCCAGTCCGGTTGTCTGAAGCAGTGGCAGTCCGAATCCGGCAGCGGCTGCCGATTGCAGAAATCGTCGACGATTGAGCTGGAAGGCTGCGGTCATGGCGAGGCTCCTTGAGGATCGGCGTGTACGTTGAGATGAGGTGGGCAGAGGGCGAGGGTGGCCGGGGTTGGAGCGAGGCACGAGCGAAACCCCGGGGCTTCCTTCGCAGGCTCAGTCCAGCCCCGGCCACCCGACGTGTGCCAGGTGGCGAGGCCAAGTGACGACCGATAGTCTTCCGCCTTCGCTCCCGAATCGCAATCCGACGGACAGACACCAGGACTCAGCAACGATGATCAACTCACCTCTCAACCGACGACTGCGGATGGCTTTGTGTGGAGGCGGCGGGGCCGGCTTCATTGGCAAGGCGCATCGCACAGCCGCGATTCTCGATGGGCGAGCCGATCTGGTCGCTGGAGCGTTCTCGTCGAATCTTGATCGCTCGCGGGAATCAGCCGTCGCGTTTGGAGTCGATCCGGAGCGAGCATTCGCAGACTTTCAGGCACTGCTCGATG
>JAPOLP010000642.1 GCA_029977045.1 Planctomycetota bacterium | reverse complement strand
GAGTCGCCGGCGGAGTATCACTGCTCGGTCTGCTGCTGCTCGCCACAGTGGATCGCAAACAGACAATGCGGACCGCCGCGCTGATGCTCGTCAACTGGCAGTTGCTGTGCGTGTTGATCCAGTGCTTCACGCCGTCGATGCAGTCAATCCTCGATCTGACGATCGTTTCGTTCGCTCCGGTCGCGTTGCCAGTCTCTCTGGCAGCGGCAGTCTTCACGATTGGCTGGCAGAAGACTTTGCGTCATCGCGACTGCGAGCTGGCGGAACTGCTGTTCGTTCAACGGCTCGTCCTGCGAGGTGTCAGCATCGCCAGCCTGCTCGCCGCGTTGTTCACTCTGGAAACGAGCTTCAGCCTGCTGAACGCCGTGCTCGCAGGCGGTTCGTTCCTGATCCTGGCAGCCGACTGCATTCTGACGGCGCTAGGACTGGCCAGCTCAACTGCGGACGACGACAACGTCTGGCTGCTTTCGGACGCCAGAAACCTGAGCACGTCGCGAACTGCGATGTCGGCGACCGAGCACGTCTGGATGGCGGAAGCGATCGTCGCTGCCGGAGTCGTCTATCTGATGCTCGGCGGAGTAATCTCGTTCGGCAGTGGCCTGAGCATGTTCGCTGTTCTGGGCGTCGGCCTGCTCGCCGCACTGGCTGCTCGAATTGCTGAGCAGTCCGAACGAACTCGCGTCCTGGCCGGACCGTTTGCTCTGACGGGCCAGGTGCTCCCGGCGTTTACTGTCTTGATCGGAATTGGCCGGCACGTTGCAGGCAGCGGGTCGATCTGGCTGGGCATGAACAGCCTCGCCCTGCTGATGTCGGCGGCGTTCTACTTCTGGCGCGGCCTCGAACGAAAAAGCAACGGCCTGCTGATTGGCTCGGCGGTGATTCTGAATGTGGCGTTCGCACTGCTGTGGAACGAGCTGAGCTGGACCGACCCGCAGTTCTTCATGATCCCGCTGGGCATTTCCGTGCTGGGACTCGTCGAGCTGCTGCGGAAGGAACTTCCCGAAAAGGCACTCAACCCGCTGCGTTACGCAGGGGCTCTGGTGATCCTGGTCTCGCCGACGTTTCACATTGTCGGCGGAAGCTGGTTGCACCTCTTCACGCTGATGGTCGCGGCGGTTGGCATCACGCTGCTGGCGATGGGGCTCCGCATTCGAGCCCTCATGTATACAGGCACGGCGTTTCTGGCCGCCGACCTGATCGCGATGGTCGTTCGAGGCAGCATCGACAACCCCAGCATTCTGTGGATCGCCGGCATCAGCCTCGGCCTGCTGGTGATCGGTCTCGCCGCCTGGTGCGAACGTCACCGCGAACTGCTGCAGCAGCGAGTCCGGCTGCTCGCGGCTGAACTCGAAACCTGGAACTGAAAGGTCCAGTCCACTTTTCAGGCTGGAAGCAGCACAAAGACGCAATGGTGCAAAGGAACGCAAAGTCTTTGCGAAGCTTCGCGACTCGGCGTCTTTGCGCTGCAAGTCCCAGTCTGACACTTCGAAGGCGATCATTGCCTGTTACTCACTTTTCTCTTTCAAGGACTTCAACCATGAAACTCATCGACCGCTTCACTCTCGTCATGAAAACCAGCATCTCGTCGTTGCGGGAGAAGATCGAAGACCCCGAGCGGATGCTGCATCAGCTCATCTGCGACATGGAGGAAGAACTCGCCGCCGTGCGGGAATCCGTGGCGGCTGCCGTCGCGGACGAGATTCAGCTCTCGAAGCAGATCGAGACCGCTCGCGGCGAGATCGACACCTGGCTGAGTCGGGCTCAGTCGGCGATTCAGCGTGGCAACGAATCGGCAGCGAAGGACGCACTCGATCAGAAGCTGCGGTGTGAGGAACGCGTCGCGACGCTCGAAGCCTGTTACGAAACGCAACGTGTACAGGTCGAGCGGCTGCAGACGTCGTATCGCGAACTCGAAGATCGCATCCGACAGGCGCGGCACAAGCGAACGTTGCTCGTCGCGCGGCTCGCTCGGGCCGAGTCGTCCGAACGGATCAATAAGGCCCTCGATCACGCCGGCAGTTCGTCAGCGTTCGCTGATTTCTCGCGTCTGGAAGAACGAGTCGACCGCGCTGAAGCACTGAGCGAAGCCCGCGACCGACTCGATGGTCGCGATACCGATGCAGAAGAACTCGCCGCCCGCTTCGCTGCCGACGAGCGCCGTGATCGCCTGCAGTCCGAACTCGACGCACTCAAGCAGCAACTCGCGACTCAGGAGGCTTGAGATGGTTCGTTCTGGCATTCACGCCATGAGTTCGCTCTCCCGAGCAGTGTGGCGGCTGATTCGTTCGTGGTGGAACGTCGACAGGATTCGTGTCCCGAACAGCCGCCGTGCGGAGGACAAACGCCGCAGCGGAACAGCTCACAAGCGTTGAAAACGCTACAGACGTTTGCGTTGCGGCGGAGCCTGCCTCCGTTGCGGGATGACGGCGGATCCCGGCTTCTCGGCTCAATGGTGACCTGATAGTTTCCCCGAACTCCGCAACCGGAACCCGGCGGTCGAGCGGGTTCGGCAAATCAGGCACCATGGAAGCCCAGCATGTCGGAATTCAACGAGACGTTCGAACTCAACTGGCACGGCAACACGGTGGTCATCACCCCGGCCAGCGATATCGAGAACCTCAAGTGGGATCTCATCGAGCAGGCGGCGGAAGTCATCATGACGCCGATGCGTGAGATGGACGTGCCGATGGTCGTCTTCGATCTCAGCGAGGTCAGCTACTTCGGGTCGGTGTTTCTCGCCCTGCTGCTGCGGTGCCACAAGCTCGTCAAGAGTGCCGGCGGCGAGCTGGTTCTGTGCGGAGCGACGGACCTCGCCAAAGAACTGCTGAGAATTACGGCGCTCGACACCCTGTGGGCCATTTACGATTCCCGCGAGGAAGCGATCGAAGCCCTCGCTGGCTGAGCAGTCAGCACCGGTCGCCGGTTCCGCGAAAGTCGCACGCGACTGCAAGGTTCTCTCATGGACGACGCCACGAACCCGGAAGACGAAACAACGCAGACCTGGTCGGACTTTGATCTGTCCGTTGAAGAAGGTCCGGTTGTCGGTGACGACCTGTCGATCGACGCGGGTTCGCTGGAAGAACAGCGACGTACCAAACGCAGCGGCCCGGTCACTCGCGAGGACCTGTTGAGCGATCTGCGTTCGACGATCGACAAGCTCGAACAGGACGGTGCGGCGCTCGGTGATCTGAAGATTCTCTCGCGGTCACTGCGGGAACTGCGGTACGCGTTCAAGGTCTTCTCCGACTACCGCCTGACGAGAAAAGTCACGGTCTTCGGTTCCGCGCGAACGCCACCCGAAGCTCCCGCCTATCAACACGCGTTGAACTTCGGTCGCCTGTTTGCCGATGCCGGCTGGATGGTGCTCACGGGAGCCGGCGGCGGGATCATGGAGGGGGCTCACGTTGGCGCCGGCCGCGATATGTCGATGGGCGTCAACATCATGCTGCCGTTCGAGCAGCGGGCGAATCCGGTCATCGACGGCGACCGCAAGCTCGTCAACCTGCGCTACTTCTTCACGCGGAAGCTGCTGTTCGTCAAAGAGGTCCACGCGATCGCGTTGTTCGCCGGCGGCTTCGGCACGCAGGACGAAGCCTTTGAAACGCTGACTCTGGTCCAGACCGGCAAACGCGACATGATGCCGATCGTGTTTATCGACGAGCCCGGCGGGTCGTACTGGAAAGAGTGGCAGAAGTTTGTCGAGCGGCAGTTTCTGGATGCCGGCCTGATCTCGCCCGAGGATATGTCGCTGTTTCTGGTGACTGAGAGCCTCGACGAAGCCTATCGCGAGATCATGGGCTTCTACCGCGTCTATGACAGTATGCGTTACATCCGCGACCGACTGGTGCTGCGGCTGCGGGCGGAGCCGTCGGACGACTACATCGAGCAGCTCAACGACGACTTCAGCGACCTGCTCGAACGAGGCCGCATCGAGAAATCAGTGACGCACGAATTCGAGAGCGACGAGACGCACATCAGCCACCTGCCGCGACTCCGAATGCGTTTCAACCGCCGCCACATCGGTCGGTTGCGACAGTTGATCGACCGCCTGAACACGGACCTCGAACCCGATCCGCGTTTTGCGTAGCGGCGGCTTGTTCCGAGATCGCCGGCGAGTTTCAGTTCTGCGCTACCAGAACTTCCACCAGGTCTTTTCGCCCGACGATGACTGGCCGGCGGCGACAGGCTGTGGCGAGCGGGAGCGGGTTTCGCTGCCGCTGGTGATGACCTTCTT
>JAPOLP010000649.1 GCA_029977045.1 Planctomycetota bacterium | reverse complement strand
CGCGACACGGAAGTGCAGCGCAGTTGTCAGAATCGGACTGAGGACGGACGACTTCATGTCAGGAGACATTCCGCGCAATGGCAGCAACGCCAGGAACTCGGGGCAGGGCAATCGACAGCGAGCAGGTACTGGCTGCTTCGACGCGACGTCTCGAATTATTCGAGCTGACTGACCCGTCGGCCAGGAATTCCTGAAACTCGGCTGCAACGTTGCCGCCTGGGACGAGCACTGCCCTCAGCACTGGCAGGCTTTCGTCAGTCGGAAAAGTCCCGGCAGGAGGCAGAGATTACCAGCGTACCTGCTCAGTGAAAGCAGACCAGGGTGGCTGGCTCGGACGTCTCTTCAGGCCCGGCCATAAGTGAGCCTCGGAAATCGGAACTCGTAGAACGGAATGAATTCCGTTTGCGGCCTTCACGGCGCAGACTTCCTGCGACTGGCAGGAACGGAATGAATTCCGTTCTACGATTTAGACGATTTCCCGGCCTTCTCCCGTTACCCGATCAGCTCGCTGATCGGTCTGCCGAACGGCAAAATCGGCATCGGGCGGCCGGCGTGGTCCGGGTAGGCGTGCGTCGTGTCGATTCCCAGATGACGGTAGATCGTCGCCCAGAAGTCGGCGGGATCCAGAGCCCGGTCTTTCGGGTGCTCGCCGAGTGAGTTTGTCGAACCGATCACCTGACCAGTTGGCATCCCACCGCCAGAAACGAGCACGGACATTGCCTGAGGCCAGTGATCCCGGCCCGGTTGATCGACGCCGGTCTGGCTGCCCTTCGTGACACTGATGCGTGGCGTGCGACCGAACTCGCCGGTCACGATCAGCAGCACCTTCTTATCGAGTCCTCGGTTGTAGAGGTCCTCGATCAACGCTGCGATTGAGCGGTCGAGAATCGGCAGGCGGACCAGAGCGTCGTCGAACATGTGGCAGTTGACGGCGTGCGAGTCCCAGTTGTACGTCCCGTTCTTCAGCCACTCGATCCCGCTCTTGTAGGGATTCTCCATGACCATCGTGACGAACTTCGCGCCGTGCTCGACCAGTCGTCGCGCGAGCAGAGCCCGCTGTCCCCAGCAGTGGCGACCGTATCGATCGCGGAGTTCATCGGATTCCTGGCTCAGGTCGAAAGCGTTACGCGTCTTGTCGCTCGTGATCAGTCCGACGGCCTTCTGATTGAAATAATTCTGAGCGTCCATCAGACCAGACTGGTCGATGTCCTGCCGCAGTTGGTCGAAGCCGGTCAGCAGTTTCGTCCGGTCGCCGAGGCGTTCTTCCATCTCTTTGGTAATGGAAACGTTCTTCACCTCGAAGCCATCGTCCGCCGGATTGCCGGGAACAGTGAACGGAGTGTACGACGGTCCGAGATACGCCGAGCCCATCGCGAAGACGTCGACACCGTGCCGCCCGTTTGGAGCGTTGCAGATGTAGTTCGGAACGCCGACGTCGCGCCGCTCGAACCACTTCGAGACGATCGAGCCGACTGCCGGAGCATCGTTGACGGTGTTCACCGGCGACTTCGGAGCGCGACCGGTCATGAACTGTTTGTGCCCGCCGCCGTGATCAGCAAACTTGTGAGCGATCGAACGAATCAGTGAGAAGCGGTCTGCGACTCGGGCGAGCTGCGGCATGTGCTCGCAGATATTGATGCCCGGTACGTTCGTCGCGATCGGGTTGAAGATGCCGCGGTAGTCCGACGGAGCGTCCGGCTTCATATCGAACGTCTCCATATGTGGAGGTCCACCGGGCAGCCAGACATAGATCACGGACGTGTCCGGATCATTAAACGCAGGGCCGGCCTGAGCCTTCAGCTTCAGAAATTCCGCCAGCGAAAAGCCGCTCAGACCGAGCGTGCCGATGCGCATGAAGTCACGACGTGAAACCGGGCCGGAGCATTGGGAGCGGGGAGCAGCGGACATTGCCGACTCGCGTTTTCGGGAGTGAGAAGAGGCGGGAACGCATGACGGCAGTGCCGTCGGGACAACTGATATACCGGCCAGAATCCCGGCAAATCAAGTTTGTCTTCGCGACGGGAATTCCGCCGCGAGCCTTCTTTCTCATCGATCCTCACGACTGCTCTGCTGCAGGCCGAGTCGGGCACTGGAGTCAGACCGTCCCGAGTGCGACCGGGGTTTCGGGACCTGCCTTGGGCGACGACTCAGACGTTTCGTCCTTCGTGACAACCTGCGAGTGGAATGTCGCAGCCGGCTCGAGCAGTTCGTTCCAGGCCTGAATCGGCCAGGCAGTCATCTTCAGAGCAGTTGTCGGAACTCCCTGGGCTCCTACCGGAACGTCGCACGGACCGGGCACGTAGTACGTTCCGAAGATCACATCGTAGAACGGGAAGACGTTGGCCAGATTCCTGCCATAGGCCGCCGGAACGTCGGCGTGATGCCAGCGGTGATAGCGAGGCGACGCGATCAGGTACTTAAACGGGCCGTGGTCCCAGTCCACATTGATGTGGGTATACATGTTGTGGAGCACTCGCAGGCCGGCGATGCCACCGAGCACCTCGTAAGGAAGGCTCAGCCATGTCAGCAGAACGAGATACGACATCTGCATCACGACGGTCTCAAGGAAATGAATGCGCCCACTGGTCAACACCGTTGGATGCGGATCGCTGTGATGAATCGCGTGAATCGGCCACAGCCAGCGGGAAACGTGCATCAGCCGATGATTCCAGTAATCGGCGAAGTCGACGGCCAGCAGGATCAGCGGGATGACGACCCACGGAGACACGCCTTGCCAGACAGAGTCGTCCAGAGTCGGTAGCGGCAAACAGCCGTGGGCGCGCTGCACGTAGCCCGTGACGAAGGCAACTGCTGGAGCGAACGCGCCGTTGACCAGCATGAGCAGGATGTTTGCAAAGCTGGATTCAAACGCGACCTTTGGCCACGTGAGACGACCGCGTTGCCGGATCAGATAGGCGATGAAGACGGCCACGCTGGCTTCGAGGATCAACACGAAGCCACTTGTGTCAGCCAGCCACGTCTGAAACGAGTCGAGAATGGATTCGCCGATTTGCCACGCGTTCATGAGACCTGCCCACCATCTTCGGACCTGACTGTTTCAACCCGGACAAACTTGGGTTACGGAACAGCAGACCGAACGGGCATTGCCTCCGAAACCGGAGAATCGCCAGCTGCCATGTCACAAACGAACGGTCGTTCGGGTTGCAACGACGCCACCTGTTATCTGGCTTGATTCAGGAGTTGCCGCGATGCTGCGCTTCCCAACTGAGCGCATCACCCTCCGGCAGACCAGTGACGCCCAGCTTTCGCAGCAGAAACAGCACCTGAGCCCGGTGGTGCATGCCGTGCGTTGCGAGATGGACG
The DNA here is from genome assembly GCA_029977045.1 of Planctomycetota bacterium. Lineage (GTDB taxonomy): Bacteria > Planctomycetota > Planctomycetia > Planctomycetales > Planctomycetaceae > JAPOLP01. The sequence continues at coordinate 863 of JAPOLP010000649.1, read as the reverse complement.
ATCGCACCGCCGTACGACTTCTCTGTCGGTAAGTCGTCAAGATGATCGATCCACAACTCATCGAGTTGCCCTGCGTCAGTAATCCGCCGGGCGACCTGCTGAAGCCGGGGAACAACGGCGTCCAGTCGCTTGAGCAGTCCGTCGATTGAACGCCCGCCTGCGTCGGCACCAGCGTCGTCGTGTACCGGCACGCCAGAGATGAGGTCGGTCCAGACCTCCATGTTGCGGATGATGTGCAGAAACGTACGGCGCAGCGTCCGGTGGCCGATATCGAACTCTCGATCGAGTTCGTCGTCTGCCAGGTGGCGACTGCGCAGCAGCAGTTCGCGAGTTGTCCAGGCGTCGTGCCCGAGCAGTCTGTCGAGCAGGTCCATCACGTCTGCTCGGCAAGTTGAATGTGAGCCTCTGCAGCGACGCGTTTCTTCTGTTCTTCGTCGAGCAGGAATTCAATCTCTTTGGCAATCGCTGCGCGGATTGAATTCAGCTCTTTCTTTGCGGCGGCCAGTTCCGTCTTCTGCTCGTCCGAAAGTTTTATCGCCGCATAGATGTAGTTACGGGCTTCGGTACCAGTCTTGCCTGCGGCTCGCGCCGCCCTGGTCGCATTCACGCGGATCTGATTCTGTTCGGGCGTCAGCACTTTGTTGACTCGCTGTGCTGCTGCGGCGTGCATCGGTTCGAGTTCTGCAATCTGAGCCTGCGCCTGAGCTGCCCGCTTTTCACGCTCAGGATCGATTTCGGTTCCACCGTTCGCAATGCCGTCGGCAGTCTCGTCATCGCTCGACGCTGATTCAGGATCGGGATCAAGCGTCGGCGAGATCTGATAGGTGTCCGTGTCTCCCGATGGCTGGATCACAGCCATCGTG
>JAPOLP010001004.1 GCA_029977045.1 Planctomycetota bacterium | reverse complement strand
CGAAATGAATCGGGGGCCGGTGATTCGAGGTACCTGGATACTCGAACGCATTCTCGGCGACCACCTCCCTGAACCGCCTCCGAACGTCGGCCAGGTACCGGCCAGTCCGCCCGGGAAGAACCTGAGTTTTCGCGAACGTTTCGAGATGCACCGCAGCAATCCAACCTGCGCCATCTGTCATGACAAGATCGATCCCCTGGGCTTCGCACTGCAGAAGTACAACGGGCCGGACTACAACGCGAACGCCGATGTCGACACGTCCGGGCTGCTTCCCAGTGGCGAATCGTTTGAAAGCTTCGCCGAGCTGAAGATGCTGCTGCTGACCACCCGCAAGCGACAGATCGTCAGGAACATCGTCGAAAGGACGCTTTCCTACGCGGCCTGCCGTAAACTCAAACTCTCCGATCGACCGACTGTCGATAACATCACAAACGAGTTGCTCGAAGTCGATGGAACCTACCGTCAGCTTATCCATCTGATTGCTGACAGCCCTCAGATACGAACAACCGCCTTCCGGGACTGAAACCCGGTCGCCGCGTTACCCGCTGAGAAAGATGCTGCCATGTCCTGGATGATGAACCGACGCTCGTTTCTGCGAGGCTCAGCCGGTGCCGCGCTGCCGCTTCCGTTCCTGAACATGATGGAAGCATCAGCGAAGCAATCCGGTCAGGACGAGCCGCCGCTGCGGTTCATGACACTCTTCAAGCCCAACGGAGTGCACCCGCCGTCGTGGCATATCAACGGTGGGTCCGAGTTCGATTTTCGCATGTCGCCGTTGATGCAGCCTTTCGCAAAGCACAAAGACGACCTGCTGATCCTCGACAATATGGGCGACTTCGGTTTCTCGTCGCACGCAAATTCGACGCGCCGCTTCCTCTCAGGGCATCACGAGAACACAAAGTCGGCGTCGATTGATCAGCTCATCGCGGACAAAATTGCGGGCGATACGCCGCACCGCTCGCTGGAACTCACAACCGAGGGCCTCTTTCCCAACCAGATCGGCTGCAGTTACATCTCCTACGACGCCAAAGGCCAGCCGATTCCGCGTGAGAGTGATCCGCAGCTGATTTTCGATCGCCTGTTCCGCAGCCCGCTCAGCCATCCTCAGAAGCGAGCAGAGTTGGCCAGCCTGCTCGACCGCGTGCGGGATGATGCGAAGTCGCTCACTCGTCGAGCCGGCACGGAAGACCGCGACACGCTCGACCAGTACCTGACTGTCGTCCGGGAAACCGAGCAGCGTCTGCAGAAGATGCAGCAACGTTCCGCGACGACGACGGACTTCTCCAGCTTCAAACGTCCCGAACGCAGCGTGAATCTGGATGAGCAGGTCACGTCGATGATCGACCTGATCGCCCTCGCCATGTGGACGGACTCCAGCCGCTGCATCACATACATGCTCGGCAACAGCAACAGCCGGCTGATCTTCGACTTCCTGGGCGTCACGGAGCAGCATCACTACCTGTCACACTTCTTCCGCAACTTCAGCCGAGCGAACCTGGAAGGCCTGCTCAAGATCAGCCGCTGGCACATGGAGAAGTTCGACTACCTGCTGACTCGCCTGAAGTCGTTCAAGGACCACAACGGAACACTGCTGGATCACAGCGTCGTACTGTTCGGTTCCGGGATGGGGCACAGCGACAACCACACGGTGACTCGCATCCCGATCGTGCTCGCCGGGCACGGCGGCGATTTCCTGAAGACCGGTCGCTACGTGCGATACTCCGAAAACCAGCCGCTGCGGCGTCTGCACCTGTCGCTGCTGCAGAAGTTCGGCATCGAAGTGCCGTCCTACGCAGGATCGAGCACTCCCCTGTCCGGCCTGGACGCTTCCGACTTTACGCCGTGGAAAGAACGCCCGTTCGAGAGCTGGGTCAAGGTCGACGGCACCACAATCACCGTGCGGGGCCGTCTGCGAATGTCCGACAATCTGGACGAAGCGAAGATCTTCTTCGTCGATGTCGAAGGCAAACCGCCGGTCCGAGTCGAAGTCGTCTTCCGCGATTTCCACAACTTCAACATCGCCTACCACTGCGGAACGCCGGTCACGCTGAGCGGCACGGGGCAGACCGAAGGCGGCCAGTTAACGATCACCAAAGTGGCCGAGCTTACGTCGCTGTTTGGCGCAAAACCTGGCAGTGCGTCAGGCTAGACAGCATGCGGCCCCCAGGGGAATCGCCGCAGCACAGGTTTCGAGGAAGACTCGAAACCAGGCATTCGACCATCGGGCGATCGACTTCCGGAAAAATCGTCCCGACAAGACCATCCCCGAGACAACGAGCAGTCCATTCCATGAACGCCATCGACTATGCCTCGGAACTGATCCGGTTTGATTCGCGCTGGTATCTCTCCAATGCCGATATCTGCGACCACGTCGAAGCAGTCATGCAGCAGTTGCATTTCGACACAGAGCGAATTGAATACACAGACGACGAAGGCTTGAGGAAAGTCAACGTGATCGGTCGTCGCGGAAGCGGTTCGGGCGGTCTGGCTTATTTCGGCCACACCGACGTCGTGACAGCAACTGACTGGTCAATTACCGAGCACGGCCCATTTGACCCTGTCGTACGAGACGGACGGCTGTACGGTCGCGGAAGCACCGACATGAAGGGATCCATTGCGTGCATGCTGGCCGCTGTCGATTCGCTGGGCGATCAGGAACTTCAGCACCCGGTCTATCTCTCATGTTCGTCGGACGAGGAAGTTAACCACCGAGG
>JAPOLP010001184.1 GCA_029977045.1 Planctomycetota bacterium | reverse complement strand
CTCCACGTCGTCCGGGTTCTGAAACACCGTCATCTGGACATCGTCCGCGACACGGCGGTGCATCCGCCGGAAGACGAACTGCATTCCGCGATAAAGCAGCCCGCCTGAGCTGAAGGCTGAGCCAAGCCCAGTCACTGTTCGCACGCAGGGAATGCCAAGGCCGCGAGTCGCCAGCGGAGCGATCAGGCAGGGCTTCGTGTTGACCGCGTGAACCAGATCGGGCCGGGCTTCGCGAATCACATCGCGTAACGTCGCAACCGATTGTTGAAACCCGCGAAGGCTCACAGACCGGCACACGGGATACTGGTAGTAGTCGTATGGCGTTTCGTCGAATTCCGGCTGCGGCAAGGCGCCGGCAGCGCACGGATCAAATCCGTAATCAACAAGCTGATTCATCAGCGGAAGTCGCAGATTCAGTGCTTCGGTCCCGACAATCAGAACGCGGGGCCGGGAACCGTTGTGGAGCGAGCCGTCCATGGCGCTGCCTCGAAATGCAGTCAGAAGTTGTCGATGATGCTGCGCAACAGCAGCGCCGGATTGCGTTGGAAGTGGCGAAGTATCTCAGGATCAACCGGGGCGATCGAGACCAGATCGACCGTCGAAAAGACGCTCCGAACACTCAGACAGGCACGACGATGAACTCACTGGACGACCTTTGCAGACAGCTGAAGGGCCGGGCTGAAACGCTCGACAGTGTCGACGCGTGGCCGCGCGAGCAGCTTGCGGCGATGGCCGACGCTGGTGTACTCGGCTGGCTGATCCCCGAAAAGTTCGGCGGCAAAGAGATTTCAGCCGCCGAACTGACTGCCGGGTACCAGCAGCTTGCCGCCGCCTGCCTGACATCAACGTTCGTGCTCACGCAGCGAAACGCGGCCATCCAGCGGATCGTCACGTCGCCGAATAGCGACCTGAAAGGGTATCTGCTGCCGGAACTGGTCGATGATTCGCAGTTCGTCACGGTTGGGATTTCACACCTTACGACGTCGCGGCAGCACTGGACGCAACCAACTGTCGCCGCCGAACGGCTCGATGGAGGTTTCATTCTGCAGGGCGAGATTCCGTGGGTGACCGGCGGCACAACCCAGAACGGCGAACAGGTTCTACTGGCTGTTGAAACCGACTGCGACGGGGTCGAGATGCGCGAGCCGGTGTCGATGCTGGCACTCAATGCGTCACGAACCGGATCGATCGGACTGAATCGAGTCTTCGTTCCCTGTACGCACCTGCTGCACGGGCCGACGGAGAACGTCATGAAACAGGGCGGAGGAGGAGCGGGCACGCATATGACGTCAGCTCTGGCGATCGGCCACGCAGCTAACGCGGTGTCGCTGCTGCAGACAGAGGCCGATCGACGTCCCGAGCTGAGCGAGATTCTCGATCCAATCGCAGCGGAAGTTGCCGAAGTTTCCGAGCACCTGCAGCAGGCCGTTGAGTCCAGCGAAGACCCGCTGCCCACCCACCTGACTGCGGAATCGCTGCGTCGCCGATCCAACTCGCTGGCACTGCGGGCATCTCAGGCGGCACTCGCCGCGTCCAAAGGCGCAGGCTTTGTAGCGGGACACCCCGCCGGACGACTGGTTGCCGAGGCGATGTTCTTCCTGGTCTGGTCATGCCCGGCTCCGGTTGTCATGGCCAACCTGAGAGAATTCGCAAGCCTCTGCTCGCCCGG
>JAPOLP010000837.1 GCA_029977045.1 Planctomycetota bacterium | reverse complement strand
CCCAGCAGGTACTCGGGCGTTTCCTGAGTGAAGTAGTAAGACGTCAATTCCGTCCCATCGAGATCCAGCTCGGCGCAGTAGTCGATGAAATCATCAAGCGTCATCTCACCCGACTGATCGCGTCCGGGACGCGGCAGAAAGCGGTTGAACGAGTACGCGGCCAGCGACAGCTTCATGTGCGACTTGCCGTTCCCCGGCAGCGGTTCGGCGGTCGAAGCAGTTCGCGAAGCCAGTCCGGAAGCGACAGCGGCTGCGCCGGCAGCCAGAAACGATCGGCGGGAAAGGTCACTGGTCATCAATGGTTCCTTGCGTGATTAGTTCCGCGTAATGAACTCGTCCAGATTGAGCAGGATGCGGGAGGTCGCCATCCATGCCGCGTATTCCGCTGCCGTCACGTCCTCAGGCGAACGGTCTCCGGCAAGCTGTTTCGTATCCCCGTCGTGCGACTTGTACCAGTCGCGAGCCGACTGCAGCAGCGACACCAGCTCGTTTAGTTCCGCGTCGGACGGCTTACGAGCGACGCACAGGCGGAAAGCCTTGTTCAGTCGATCTGCGTCTGAGGTGTCCGCTCCGGCCAGTAGCCGCTTTGCAAACGCGTGCGCCGCCTCGGTGAAGACCTGATTGTTCAACAGAATCAAAGCCTGCAGCGGCGTATTCGAAGCTTGTCGCTGGAAGCAGGTTGTGTTCGCGTCCGGGCAGTCGAACGAAACGAGGTTCGGATGCGGCGAGGTTCGCTTGAAGAACGTGTACATCCCCCGGCGATATCGGTCCTCGCCCTTGCTGTCTTCCCAGCGGAAATTGCCGGCGTAACTGAGTTCTGCGACACCGGGCGGAATCGGAGGGAAGACGCTCGGCCCACCAACCTTTTCCGACAACAGGCCGCTCACTGACAGACCGATGTCCCGGACAATTTCTGCCTCTGCCCGAAGTCGATTCTGCCGACCAAGCAGGACATTTGTCGGATCTTTTGCGACCAGATCATCCCGGTGGTTCGAGCTTTGCCGATATGTCTCTGAGGTCACGATCAGCCGGATCAGGTCCTTACGGCTCCACTTAAGCGTCGAACGAAACTCGTTGGCCAGCCAATCGAGCAACAGCGGATGAGACGGTGCCTCACCGCGAACTCCAAAGTCATTGACCGTCGGCACGATCCCGCGACCGAACAACTGCTTCCAGACATGGTTGACCGTGACGCGCGGCGTCAGCGGGTTTTCCTTAGACACCAGCCAGCGAGCGAAGTCGAGCCGGTCCCGCGATTCCTTGCTGCGCGGCTGCAGCTCGGGCAGCACCGTCAGCGATGCCGGGATGATCTCGCGGTCTTTCAGAGGTTCGAGAAACTCTCCGCGACGGAACACGTGCGTCGTGCGCGGATTGCTGGCCCGCTGCGTGACAACGCGAACCTGCATGAAGGGCCGCTTTGGCTCGGCAGACTTCAGCTTCTCGATCGAGGCCAGCAGCTTCGCCGTGCTTTCGTGGCGAGTCGCAAACCATTCAGTCAGGCGAGTTGTCTGCTCCGCACTGCGGCCATCGGCAGCCACATCCAGAATCGCCAGAACGTCCGCCGGGAAGCCATCTCGCGGATTCGTTCCCAGCCGCAGCGAAATGCGGAAGCGACCGATCGTGTGCTGGCCCCCGTACTGCTGGTCAAGCACGACCTGAAACCGCGTCTTCGCTGTCGTTTCCAGCGGAGCCGCAAACAGAAACCCGGCGGAGTGAGCCTCGGTCATCTTCGGCGAAACCGCCCAGCCGGTCCTCGCCTTGTCACCGTCGAAAGCGTGCTCCGGCGGGAACTTCTCCTGTGAAAAGTCGGCGGACGCTGTTCCAATCGCAACGACATTCTTCGCCGTCAGCTTCTCGACTTCGGCTGCGAAAACCCGCAGATCGCTGAGGACGAAATTGCCGTTCTGCATCCGGCCTGCTCCCTTCGAGGGCAGACGCTCGTCCGGGATTGTCTCGATCTTCAGCCCGGAGACCGGCACTTTGGAATCGAACTCCGGCAACTGCAGTTCGAGCGTGTACTCATCCTTGTCCGGTGTCGTCCCCTCGACGAGATACGACCCATCGTCCTGCCGCACGAACTTCGCCTTTGAAGTGGCCTGCTGCGAGTCGAACGTCAGCACCTGCCATTCAACCGGCTTCGAGTCCGCGGCGGCAAGCTGCGATCGAAATGCTGCTTCCCAGTCAGTGAGTGCCGGCGCGAGCTTCGTTTTCTCCGCGTCGAACTGACTCTGAAGCGTCTTCAGCTCTTCAGACCATGCCGCGCGGTCTGTCTCGTACTTTGCCAGCGCCTCGTCCGAGATCGGCACGTCGGTGTTCGTTTCGTCGCCGTTATTGAAGAACGCAAACAGACGGTAGTACTCGCGCTGCGAGATGGCGTCGTACTTGTGCGTATGGCAGCGCGCGCAGGTCAGCGTCAGGCCGAGCCACACCGTGCCGGTCGTCTCGACGCGGTCGAAGCAGGCCTCGACGCGAAACTGTTCCTGATCCGTGCCGCCTTCGGTGTTCGTCAGCGTCTGCCGATGAAACGCGGTCGCCAGCCGCTGCATGTCCGTCGCGTTCTGCAGCAGGTCACCGGCGAGTTGCTCGACGGTGAACTGGTCGAACGGCATGTCGCGATTCACCGCGTCGATCACCCAGTCCCGCCACCGCCAGGCATTTGGTCGCGGTCGGTCTTTCTCGTAGCCATCCGAATCCGCATAGCGAGCCAGGTCGAGCCAGTGCCGTCCCCAGCGTTCTCCATAGTGCGGCGACTGCAGGAGCCGATCGACCAGTTTCTCGTACGCATCCGGAGACGAGTCATTGACGAACGCGTCGACCTCTTCGATCGACGGAGGCAGGCCGAGCAGATCGAGATACAGCCGCCGGACCAGCGTGTACCGATCCGCTTCCGGCGACGGAGCCAGCCCTGCCGCTTTCAGTCTCGCCCGGACAAACGCATCGATCGGGTGTGAGGCTCCGGTTTCCTTCAGCGGCGGCTGCGGCGAAGTCACCGGCTGGTAAGCCCAGTGATCGTTCACGGCAGTTTCGTCGTCCGCGCTGGCCGGCCACTCCGCCCCCTGCTCGATCCAGCGTTTCAGCAGAGCGACTTCGGCTTCGCTGAGCGGATCACCTTCCGGAGGCATCCGCAGCTCGGGATCGTTCGACGTCACACGCTGGATCAATGCGCCTTCGGCGGCCTTGCCGGGCACAATCGCGTAGCCCGAGTCTCCGCCTTCGAGAGCAACGCTGCGAACATCAAGCCGCAACCCGCCTTCCTGAGCCTCGGCCCCGTGACACTCGACGCAGCGCTTCTGCAGCAGCGGTCTGATCTGTCGAACAAAGTCAACCTTGCCTTCCGCCTGGTTCGCAGCGAACGTCGCCGTTCCTGTCGAAGTCAGACAAAGCAATGTT
>JAPOLP010000366.1 GCA_029977045.1 Planctomycetota bacterium | reverse complement strand
CAAAAACGACGCGGGCAAGATCGGTCCAACACGAGCGACCAACGCACCAGACGGCAGCTTCGCTTTCAGCGGACACGACCGGACTCACGCTCACATGATTCAGGCGGATCCTTCGGGACGTTATGTCCTGCATGTCGACCTGGGACTGGATCGCATCTTCGTCTGGAAGTTCGACGACAAGACCGGAACGCTGACGCCAAACGATCCACATGCAGTAGTTCTGCCGCCCGGTGATGGGCCGCGTCACTTCCACTTCCATCCCAACGGCCGGTGGTTCTATTCGATCCAGGAAGAAGGCTCGACCATCGTGTTGTTCGACTACGACGCCGCTTCCGGACGGCTGAAGGCACGACAGACGATCTCGACGCTGCCGCCGGAATTCACAGGAAGCAACTTCTGCTCGGAGATTCTCGTGTCGGCTGACGGGAAGTTCGTCTATGCGGGTAACCGGCTGCACGACAGCATCGGGATCTTTTCGGTGGGCTCGAATGGCGAACTCACCTTTGTCGGCGAAGAGTGGACTCGCGGCAATTACCCACGCAGCTTCAGTTTCGATCCCACTGGCAGGTTTCTGTACTGCGGAAATCAACGAGCGGACAACGTTGCCGTCTTCAAAGTCAACCGCCAGACCGGCGGTCTCGACTTCACTGGCCAGTACGTTCCGGTCGGCAACCCTTCGCACATCGTCTTCATCGATCAGGCAAAGGCGAATTGACGACGGCTGCAGAATGTCGCGGCGGACACATGCGAAACCGTCAGCCACTCCTGGGAAATCTCGCTGCTAACAACCTTCGGAAACGGCCTTATTGTCTGCCGTCGCAGGAACCGGCAGGCTGGCGGCCCAGTAGACGGCGTTGCGGAGCAGCAACTGAAAGTCGCGGACGTTGAAGTCGTCCCTGTGACCGAGCGACGTGTAGAAGATGCGGCCTCCGTTCGGACGCTGGTGAGTCCAGGCGACGGGCTCGGGCTGTTCGATGCCTTCAGCTCGCCCGATCAGCAGCGGAGCCGCCGTCGAGGCCAGCGGGCCTGTTCGGTAGAGCGACGCGAAGGCTGAAAAACCGTCGGGCTGGATACCTGCCAGGATCGAGTGGCCGGCAACCCCTTCTGAGAACGCGACGTTGATCCCCGTCTTGTTTCCGTGGTCACCGTTGTAGTTTCCGCCGAGGATCTGCTGATCGAATTTCGGCCAGGCGGTGAGCCCCTCTGCCGGCTCGCCCTTGCTTAATGAAAATCCGTGGCTGGTGGTCCGAATGGCGACCAGTGGTTTGCCCGAGGCGATGAATCGCTGAAAGACTTCGAGCTGCTTCGGCGGCAGCGTTCGTCTTCGAATGGACCAGATGGCGAGATCGGCTTCGTCGAGCAGTTCGATGCCGGGAATGTCGTTGCGGTTCTCGGCGTTTGCGTAGACACAGGAGACCTTGAAATCCGGCCCGAGATATTTCAGCGCGAACGGCGGCAGCGTCTCGGCGGTGTCATATCCTTCTTCAGCTACCACCACGACGACGTGTTTGCGTTTGTCACCAGGGAAGCGAAACGGCTTGTCGCCCAGGATGTCGGCACTCGTGACCGTCGGGCACCAGAAGCGTTCGATGTGCTCGAAGACGAGGTCGTTGCCCGTGAAGTGATTCACGAACGGCTCGTTGCGCGGGTTGTACATGGTGTCGGTCATGTCGCGCATCAGGGCCACGTTCTGGCCCTGGTAGATCATCTGCCGAATGCCGAAGGGCCGGCCCAGCACGCACATGTTTGTATGCACCCCCATGATGATGATGTTTCTGATGCCTCGTTGCTTCATCAGATAAAAGGCTTCCGCGCTGTCCGTGATCGCGTCGCCGTCGACGATCTCCAGCGTGTCGATCTGACGCTGGAAAAACCGCACGGCAGGACGGATCGTGCCGGCGTCGTCGCACGGCTGGTCGACGTTGACCGGCATCGCTGCTTCGTGCTTGTCGTCGAGGTAGCACCAGCCCTGCAGCGGGACCTTCGTTTCCACTTTCGGAGCCTGCTGTGCGAGTTTCCTCTGCGGCGTGTCCGCGTACTGATCCATGCAGCCGCTGGGCGAGTGGATGATGAGGACCCCCTGTTCGCGAGTCCGCTTGAGGACCTCGTTCATGCGCGGGGCCATTTCAGCGACTCGGCGAGCGGCATTGCGGCAGTAGTGATCGTTCCACATGTCGCAGATGACGATCGCGGTCTCGTTCGCCTTCCAGGTGGCAGGCCGAGTGACTTCCCGAAACTGACCACTCTCCGGTGAGACTTCCGCCCGCGTCCGCAGCCGAAGATTCAACACCTGATCGCTATCAGCGGCAGTTGCACTGAAACACGCCTCAAGAACGAACACAACCATCGTTGCGACACGGAGTGCGGTAATCATTCTGCGTTTCCTTTTCGATTGCGGGCAGAGTGCTGCCGAGCAATCGGAATCGTGCGTTTGGGAAAGCGACCGAAAGCTTCCTTTTCTCAGGCTGACTACAGCGCAAAGACGCAGAGCCTCAAAGGGACGCAAAGCCTTTGCGAATCTCTGCGACTTTGAGCCTTTGCGCTGCCTCGACAGGCTGATTGTCGTGGCTTTTCGGGAAGTGGTTTCGGATTCATTCCTTACTTCTTACCAATGGACTTCTGAATTGCGGCGATAGTCGCGTCAGCGCGGAAGTTAATGATGCGGCGGCCCCATTCGATCGTCTTCTCTTTCGGGGCCAGATCGACTCCGTTGATCCGGAAGCAGCCGGCCTCGATGCGTTGCCCGGTCCGGACGCTGGCCGGGTCGACGCCCATCATCATGGCGGTCATCGCAAAGTCATCGTGCAGACCTTCCGGAGTCTGCTCGATGCCCTGTTCGGTGAGCCAGTCGGCGACGGACTTGAAGTCGTAGTATTCCGGAATGAAGTGCAGCCGCGTGTCGCTTCCGCTCCACTTGCTGTTGAGCGTTTCGGCGATCGTCTTCATGCCGGCCTGATTTCCGCCGCTGTCGCCGATCAGCACGATGTGCTCGAAACCGTGAGTCTTGAACGAGACACAGATATCCGTGAGCAAAGCGCGATAGGTCTCCTCGGTCACGCTGACGGTGCCAGGATACTTCATGTGGACGGTCGGCGGGTTGAAGTCGCCCTCGGGGACGAACGGCACGATGGGAGCCACCAGCGCGTTGCCGAGCTTCCTGGCGATCGCCTCGGTTGTGCCGCGCAGGATGACATTGTGCTTGCCGGTGACGAGGTACGGCCCGTTCTGCTCGACGCCACCAGTGGCGACAATGACGGTCTTTTTGCCGGATCGCATCGCATCCCGGACTTCCATCCACGTCATGTCTTCGATGAAGACCGTGTCGACGGCATCAATCGGTCGGACACTTTCCGGATCAGGCGAGACCGGGTCAGGAATGGCCGCCAGCGTCCCGGCACCGAGAACAAACGCAACGCACAGCAATCGAAGCATGGTGAGTTCCATCCTGCAGAATGTCAGAGGCCGGCGACCTGAAATCCGTCGCGGGGAGTTCGTTTGAGCAACGCGTTCGCTTCCGGCAGGTTCGTCACTCGCAGGCTGTCGGCGTCCCACATCAGCTTCTTCCCCGGAAATCGATTGGCCACGACACCCAGCAACAGGGCTTCCGTCAGAGGACCGGCGTAGGCGAACGGCGAACTGGTTTGCCCCTCGCCTATGCAGGCATCGACCCACTGGTGATAGTGGTCGCGAGGTTCAAGATCGGGATACCCCGCGTCTTTGAACTTCTCCTCGGGGAAGAGCTGCGGAGTGGACGCGTGAGGCAGTAGCATCGTGCCTTCTTCACCGACAAACAGTGACCCCTGGTTCGGGAGCTTCAGACCATCCGGCAGTCCGAGTCCTTCTGCCGATGGCGGAGCGTACGCTCCGTCGTACCACGTCCAGCGCATTGTGTCGGTTGTGTACTTCGTTCCGGGGAACTCGTACTCGACGATGTTCTGCTCGGGGTGTCCCACGCCGGTGGGCGGTCGGCAGGTCGTCTGGCACCAGGTCGGAGAGGTCAGTGCGAGGGCTCGGTAGGGCGTGTCGAAAATGTGGACGCCCATGTCGCCGAGCGTCCCTGTCCCAAAGTCGATCTGCTTTCGCCACGCGCCCTGATGATAGACGCCCTTTTTGTACTTCCGCATGTCGGCCGTGCCGATCCAGAGATTCCATTCGAGGTTGTCCGGAACCGGATCAAAGCTCGTGAAGGCCGGACCGTCGTACCCCCAGTTCTTGAAGGACCACGCGAGAACCCGGCTGACCTTGCCAATAACGCCGCTCTGGATCATCTGCGTGGCCTGACGATAGGCCAGGCCGGCGCTGGCCTGGATGCCCATCTGGGTGGCCAGACCTTTTTCGGCGGCGACCAGTCGCAGTTGACGCGACTCAAAGACTTCATGCGTCAGCGGTTTCTGGCAGTAGACCGGCTTGCCGTGATTCATCGCCGTCATCGCCGCCGGAGCGTGTGTGTGATCCGGAGTCGAAACCACAACGGCATCAATCGTGTCGCCCATCGTGGCGATCATCTCGCGATAGTCGCGGAACGTTCGAGCGTTGGGGAAAGTCGCGGCGGCTGATTTCAGAATGCCCGCATCGACATCGCACAGCGCCGCCACTTCGACACCGGCGTGCGATGAGATCGACTTCAGATCGGCTCCGCCCATCCCGCCGACTCCGACATGAGCAGTCCTGAGCTTTGCGTTCGCGTCGAACGCGCGAAGCGGAGACGACAACGTGCTTCCGACCGCGATGGCAGTTGAGGCTTTAAGAAACTGACGACGATCCATTGAATGGCTCATGAGAGTTCTCCGAAGTGCGGGCCAAGTGTACTGATTGACTGACGCCGCAATTCTGATGTCCCGCCCGCAGGGACGGAAGCAGCGGCGGCCAGTTATCGCTGATCACCGCCTGCCTGTGGGCTGAAAGCCGGGCGGCCTATGATCTCCGGTGTCGTTAAACGCCGTTCTCTGCGGAGGCTCCATCGTGATTCGATGCTTTTCCCTGCTGCTCGCTGTCAGTCTGTGTGCCGCCGCAAGGCCAGCGATTCTCTTTGCTCAGACCGCGCCGTTGTCTGAGGCGCAGCGAACGTCGCTGGAGCAGGATGCGCAGCGACTTCAATCTGCTCTCGATAAACACTCGGATCGAGGTTCGTCGGCATGGGCCGACACGGCGATCTTTGCCAAAGGGCTGACGTGGGCGTTGAAGTACGACCGTGAGTTTTCTCCGGCTCACGTTCAACTGCTGGAGCGAGCTATCACTCGGGCCGAGGAACGGCTGGCGTCGCTGGCTGCCGGTGAGGCCGCATGGCAGAAGCAGCACGGGAAACTCGCGCTCGGCTACGTGTCCGCAGTCGATGGCTCGGTGCAGCCGTACGGAGTGATCGTTCCTCAGAACTACGATCCCGCTACTCCCATCCGGCTGGACGTTGTGCTGCATGGCAGTTCGCGACCGGTGGGGATGAGCGAACTGCGGTTCATCTCGCGTTTCGACACTGGCGATAACTCGGCAGCAGGTCCCGAGCAGCCGTTTATCGAACTGCATCCCCTGGGACGGGTTGAGAACTGCTACCGCTGGGCGGGCGAGACCGACGTCTTTGAAGCCATCGAAGACGTCTGCAGGCGGTACAACATCGACCGTGACCGCATCGTGCTGCGCGGGATGTCGATGGGTGCTTCCGGAACGTGGCATCTTGGCTTGAAGTATCCCGACCGGTTCGTGGCACTCGGCCCGTACTGCGGCTACGTGGACACGCACAAGTTCTCGGAAACGCCGCTGAAGAACTTTGTCCGCGTCGGGCCGCTGCCGGATCATCAGGAAGCCGGGCTGCACATGCTCGACTCAGTCGACTACGCGGCCAACGCAGGAGTCGTTCCGGCCATCGCCTGCATCGGTGAGAAAGACGTCTTCTTTCAGGCTCACGTCATCATGGGCGAGGCCATGCGGCGCGAAGGGCTGCAGATGGTCAATCTCATCTCGCCGGGAACCGGTCACGTCATCGATCCGGTGACTCACGCCGAGCAGATGCGGCGCATTGCCGAGCATGTCGCCGCCGCACCGCGCCGCCCGAGCGAACTCCGCTTCGTCACTTGGACGCTCAAGTACAACCGATGCCACTGGCTGGAAGTCCTCGGACTGGAGCAGCACTACGCTCGCGCGGAATTCTCGGCAAGGCTGGCCGACGGAGT
>JAPOLP010000047.1 GCA_029977045.1 Planctomycetota bacterium | reverse complement strand
GAGACTGAAGACGTTGACCAGCTCCTGCGGGTCGACGCGGCCGGTGAAGATGAAGCGGCTCAGGTCGTAGTTGTCCTGGCTGAGAATGTGCTCGCGGTACGAGTTCGCCTGGATGCGGTTCAGATCGCCGCCGTAGCAGACGCGGTCCGAACCGACGCACAGAAAGATGACGTCGTCGCGCGCGTCGCAGATCTTCTTGGCGACCTTCATGAACACGTCGAAGCCGCGCATCGACTCAAAGCCGCGCGAGACGTACGTAATGATCTTCTTACCCTCAGGGATCACGTGCCCGGCGATCTGTCGCGGCACGCCGGCCTTGCGATGCCAGATCGTCGTGTCGATACCGTCGAAGATGGCTTCCAGCTTCGGCTGGTACTCATCGGGAAACAGGCTGCGCTGATAACCCGTCGGACAGTACCCGCGGGCACAGGCCTGCAGGTCGCAGAGGATCATCGCGTTCCGCGTCCGCGAGCGCAGGACATCGAGTTCCTTAACCGGAAAGTCGGGCCGGAAGTCGAGGTCTGAGCCTGTGCTGCGGTAGTAGTACTCGAAGTAGTTGATGATCGGTGTGTCGGGATACAGGTCCGCGAGCCACAGCGTCGAACCGAACCCGCTGTGCCCGACGATCAGGTCCGGCTTGATGTCGGGCCGCGCTTTCATGGCGTCGTAGACACCGGCTGAGTGCCAGACAGCGTTCTCGAAGGTCCGCGAGCAGTAGTGCGTCGACTTCGTCGCCCCGCCGCCGATCTTGTACTGAATCCGCTCGATACCGTCGAAATTGCCCGGCGGCAGCTCAGACACGAACGAGAACTGAAAGCCGTGATCCTTGATCAGATAGCTGGCAATATGCCCGAACTGAGCCGGGAAGTTCTTATGTGAGAACAGGATGTGCATCGAGTCGCTCCTCAGTCACCACCGCCGGACTCCCTGCCCGGCCCGTCAACGCGCGGAGTCTATTGCCCCGCCTTTGACGAGCCGAGAGCAATGTCGGCGTTGCGAGTTCAACCCTCCCGTAGGCCGGACCGAGGAGCGCAGCGACGCTGTTCCGGCAGAATTCGCCACTCAGAAATCGGATGCCGGAGCGGCGCAGAGCTTGATCCGGCCTACTTTTCTGTCAGCGGCGGACCGTCGAGCCGCTGCGTGTGACGGTCGCGGAAGGCGAAGAATCGAGCGGCAGCGGCCTGCTGAGCGGCCATCGTCGCGGCTCCAAAACGAACCGCTGTTTTGACCTGATCGCCCGCGCCGCCAAGTTGCTCGGCGATCTGCAGCAACTGCTTGACCTGCGGGTCGTTGGCGATCTGCTCTTCAGCCGCGCCGCGAATCTTCCGAGCATCCTCGGTGACAGTCTCCGACCAAACGACCTTCCAGTCGCCGCCAGGCAGCTTCGCAACGAACTGCTCGGCGACACGTGCCTGGCCGCGCGTCAGGTCGAGATCAAGCTGCGTCACTCGAAAGCCGCGTCGGCCAAGCTGTTCGGCCTCGCGAATCGCCGGAGCAAGTGCCTCAGTCGAGTTCGCACCAGCCAATTTCGCCTTCCCTGCTCCTGCGTTGCCGAGCACCGGTTCGTTCAACAGGTCGGCCAGCTGACTCGTCAACTGACTCTGCAGAAGCTGCGGCAGCAGTGCCGCGAGGTCGACCTGCGGCGCGGCGCCGTCGGTCCGGATCAACGCACCGCTGATTCCCTGGTACTCAAGCCGCTGGCCGAGCGCAAACTCAACGATCGCCTGCCGGGCAGCCCACTCGACATCAGACTGAGCTTCCGGCGGCACGCGGTCCGACAGGTCAACCGGCTGACCAACGTCCGCAACGTCGATCTTCCGGGAGTCGAGCGCTTCGCGAAGCTGATCGACTGTCTGAGTCTCGACCTCGCGAAACCGTTCCCTCCAGGACAGTAGAAGGATCCGCCGCCGCTCGGCAGGCTGGACGAGCCGCGACCCCACCTGGTTCCGCGGCAGGTCCAGCAACACGAATTGCGTGTCGAGCACTTTTGTTCGTTCTCGCTCGCCACCGTCTGCCTTCAGTCGATCCAGCCGTTCCTGAAGCTGGTCCCGCTGGTCCTTCAGAAAGCCGAGGAACTGCCGCGACTCGTTCTCGCGTCCCGGTCGAGCTTCGACCTCGCTCACCCAGCGATCAATTCGCTCGATCAGGTCCTCGGCAATCGTTCGCTGCGCAGCCGCCTCATCAGCAACAACCGAGCGGTAAAACTCCGGTAAAGCCTCGCGCAGCCAGCTTCGCTCCACCGCCATCCTCACGGTGCCGTCCGGCAGCTCGCCAAACACTGCCCCAAGCAACCGCTCCCCCGACCGCAGCCGCACAACGTCGACCGCTAACTCACTCTGCGAACTACGCCGCTGAGCCACCGCGTCAACCGCACTGCCACCTGAGAACAGCAAAACGACAATCGCCAGAGCAGCCGGCCGTTGACGCCACCAGTCCCGCTGCAGAGATTCGCATCGTTCAAGCATGGCTCTGCCCATTCCTGCAAGGATCAGTTTCCGGCCACAGATTCACACGGATGCTCATGGACTGCTGACTGCCAGCGTCAACTCGAATCGCAAACACATCCGTGCTAATCCGTGTGCCTCCGTGGCCTTTCATAAAACGCGAGAACCTGGCGTCTGACTACCGGCAAAACCCAGCGATCTCTGGCTGATCAGCCCAAAGCGTTCCACAATGCCCGGCAAGCCGCCGCGTGACAGCATCCGGAAAGAGTCCTGACGATGAAACCGAAAGTCTCGTTCTCGACGCTCAGTTGTCCGGACTGGTCGTTTCAGCAGCTCGTCGAAAACGGTACGGCGTACGGTTACGACGGCGTCGAAATCCGACTGCTGCAGCGGCAGACCGACCTGCTGGCTCACCCGGACTTTCAACCGTCGCAGGTTGAATCGCGCTGCCGCGAACTCAGCGATGCGGACTTCGCCATCGCCGGTCTCGCTTCGTCGGTCAGCTTCGACAACCCGGACGCGAACGTTCGAGCCACCCAGATCGAAACCGGCAAGCGTTACCTTGACCTGGCAAAGACACTCGGTGCCGACTTCATCCGCGTGTTCGGCGATGTTCTGCAGCCAACGGATTCCGGCAGCGTGCCGCTCGACCAGGTCTCGCCCGAGCGGCGGCGCACGACGATCGCTCAGGTGGCCGAAGGGCTGCAGACGCTGGGTGAGTACGCGGAACCGCTCGGGCTCAACGTGCTCATAGAAACGCACGGCGATTACTCGAACTCCGCGGTTGTGCTGGAAACGCTGGAAGCCGTCGAGTCGTCCGCCGTCGGGGTTCTCTGGGACACTCACCATCCCTGGCGGTTCTGCGGCGAAAAGCTGCCGACAACGTTCGATCGCCTGCGCCGCTGGGTCCGCTCGACGCACTGGAAAGACTCGGTCGAGCGTTCTGCGGCAACGACCGCAAAGGACACTAGTCAGCACGCCGCCGCGCAGGCGGCTCACAGTCTGATGACCGGGCATCAGCACGCGGACTACGTTCTGTTTCGCGGCGGCGAGTTTCCCGCCGTGCAGTGCATGTGGCTGCTGCGGAATGCGGACTACGACGGCTGGTTCTGCTACGAATGGGAGAAGATGTGGCACCCGGAACTCGAACCCCCGGAACTCGCCCTGCCGCTTTTCCCCTCAAAGATTCACGAACTCTGGACGCTGGTCGACGACCGCCGCTGATCAAGCTGCGTTCTGAATCACGTACTCTCAGAGCATTTTGATGACGGCATCACCACCGACGAGCATCGCTCGATCGTCGGCTGGTTATCCGGGCCGCCGTATAGTTAGGCGAAATATCGGCAACCGATACAGAAGGCTGCAGAATTGAGACCACCGTCGCTTGCGGCTTCGGGTCAAACGAGTCAGTACGCGATGCAGGCTACTCGTCTTCGTTACCATCGCTCAGCGCGCCCACGAGATCGTAGTCCTGGCTTTCGAGGATTTCGACGGGGACCAGGCTGCCGATTTCCAGCTCTTCAGCGGTGATGTAGATGTTGCCGTCGATCTCCGGGGCGTCGGCGTAGGTGCGGCCCAGGTAGACGCCTTCTTCGACCTTCTCGTCAACGATCGCATCGAGTTCGTAGCCAACGAGTGATTCGCCGAAGCGGAAGGCGATGTCCTGCTGCAGTTCCATCAGCTCGTCGCAGCGAGCCTGCTTGACGTCGTCCGGAATGTGATCGCCGAGCTTCTCTGCTGGCGTGCCGGGTTCCAGCGAGTACGGGAAGACGCCCATCCGCTGGAACTCGGTCGCCCGCACGAAGTCCTTCAGTTCCTCGAACTGCTCGTCCGTTTCGCCTGGGAAGCCGGCGATGAACGTTGTGCGGAGAACCAGATTCGGGATGCGCTCGCGGAGCTTGTTGACCAGTTCGACAGTCTGTTCGCGGTTCACCCGACGCTGCATTCGCTTGAGCATCGTGCTGTTGATGTGCTGCAGCGGCATGTCCAGGTAAGGCAGAATCTTCGTCGAGCCGGCAATCGTGTCGATCAGTTCGTCGTGGAAGAAGATCGGGTACAGGTACATCAGTCGGATCCAGTCGAGGCCGTCGACTTTCTCAAGCTCGTGCAGCAGTTGAGCCAGCCGTGTCTCGCCGTACAGATCGAGCCCGTAGTAGGTCGTGTCCTGGGCGACGATAATCAGCTCTTTGACGCCGTCGGCTGCCAGTTCCTGAGCCTCCCTGACGACCATCTCTATCGGCTTGGTGATGTGCTTGCCGCGCATCTTCGGGATCGCACAGAACGTGCAGGTCCGATCGCAGCCTTCGGAGATCTTCAGGTAAGCGAAGTGCCGCGGCGTGATCCGCAGGCGGGCCGTGTCGTCCATCGCGCGGACGGGAGCCGGCCGAAACAGTTCCCGCTGCTCGTGAGCCCCGCCAATCAGGCGGTCGGCTACGCGGGTGATCTCGTCGCGTCCAAAAACGCCGACGATGTGGTCGACGTCGGGCATTTCTTCGAGCAGGCTGCCGCCGACCCGCTCGGGCAGGCACCCGGCGACGATGACGCCCTTCGTTCGCCCGGCTCGCTTCAGATCGAGCATTTCCTCGATCACCGACTTCGATTCCTGCCGCGAACTCTCGATAAACCCGCAGGTATTGACGATGACAAAGTCGGCCCCGTCCGGGTCGGACACCAGCGAGTAGCCGTCCAGAGCCAGCGAGCCGAGCATCTTCTCGCTGTCGACCAGGTTCTTCGGGCAACCAAGGCTGACAAATGCGTACGTTCCCTTACTGAAGCTGTCGCCATCGGCAGGAAGCTCCGGAGCGTGCGAGATGAAGTCGATGTCCTGCTGGAAAATGGCCATGGGGCGGGAAATCCGGCTGTGCGAGGGCGATTTCGGCGGAAACGGTGGATCGTAACGTGGCCGTCGGGCGAAATCTCCCGTGCTTCGGTGATTCGAGTTGGGGGTGACCGTGCCTGGAGTGAGGTTGCGAAGGAAGCCCCGGCGAAACCTGGCTAGCGGAATTCCGGAGTTTCACTCGTGCCTTGCTCAAACCCCGGCCACGCAGATTTTCTATCGAGTTGCGGTTTTGATGGTGACGCCTTAAGCTTCCGGGCTTCGTAGATCACAACTGGGCGTGCGTTCGTCCAGATCGAACAATACCTCTCGGTCAATTTCGGAGAGAGGGTCCTCAAAACATGGTTACAGCCAGTTAATTCAAAGGAGCGTTTTGGTGGTCAAACTTCGTCTGCGAGATGGGGAGAAGATTCAGGATGCGGTGAAGCGGTTTCGGAAGCTGGTTGAGCACGCCGGAATCAAGAAGGAGATGCGTCGTCGCGAGTACTACGAAAAGCCGAGCGATACCGATCGCCGCAATCGTCGCCGCGCAGAACGCCGCGCCCGCCTCGCTCGCCTGATCGCTCGCTAAGCAGACGACAGCCAAGCGCCGCTCTGACCGTGCCGGAAACGGTCACTTGTCAGGGCCAGACGCGTTGAGTCATTCCGGCACCCTCCCGTGAGGGTGCCTTTTTTTTGGTACAGGTGCCGAACCGGTACAGACGCGGCGGGTTCTGCTGAGCAGGCCACCGTGGTGCAGACAGAACCGAGTCCTCTTTTGACGTCGTTATCAGAAATGCAGAAGCTTCAGGACCTTCATATCCGTGGCACCGACCCGCTGATCTCGCCGCAGCAACTCAAGGATGAGTTTCCGCTGACCGAGGCATCGGCCACGACGGTGTCTGAATCGCGAGCGGCCCTCAACCGCATCCTCAACGGCGAAGACGACCGGCTGGTCGTCGTCGTCGGCCCGTGCTCGATTCACAACATCGACTCGGCTCTGGAGTATGCCGAAAAGCTGAAGACCGTCGCCGACGACGTCAGCGAGACCATGCTGATCATCATGCGGGTCTACTTCGAAAAGCCGCGAACGACCGTCGGCTGGAAGGGTCTCATTAACGACCCGCACATGAACGACACGTTCGACATCGCCACCGGCCTGCGTCGCGCCCGCAAGCTACTGCTCGATGTGACGGGGCTCGGCCTGCCGGCGGCGACGGAGTTGCTGGAACCGATCACGCCGCAGTACATCGCCGAGCTGATTACGCTGACGGCGATCGGCGCGCGAACGACGGAATCACCGACTCACCGACAAATGGCCAGCGGACTGTCGATGCCCGTTGGCTACAAGAACAGCACTGAGGGCGAACTGCAGGTCGCGATCGATGCGATGATCGCTGCCCGGTCTCCGCACAGTTTTCTGGGAATCGACCAGCAGGGCAGCACCTGCATCGTGAACACAACGGGCAACTCGGCCGGACACATCATCCTGCGCGGCGGTCGCACTGGCCCGAACTACGATGCCGAGTCAATCGCCAGCGCGGCGGAACGTCTCGCGGCAGCGCATCTGTTGCCGAAAGTGATGATCGACTGCAGCCATGCGAATTCAAACAAGGACTACCGGCAGCAGCATGTCGTCTGGGACGACGTCGTTGCTCAGCGAGCCGATGGCAACGCAGCGATCATGGGGATGATGCTCGAAAGCAATCTCAACCCCGGCCAGCAGAAGCTCGGCGATCCCAGCCAGCTCGAGTACGGCGTCTCGATCACCGACGGCTGCATCGGCTGGGACGAAACCGAAAAGCTGCTCCGCGACGCACACGCAAAACTGTCGTAGCTGGCGTGCCTCACTGTAGAGCGGAATTCATTCCGTTCGAACGCACGAACGGGAAAGAGGAACGGAATGAATTCCGTTCTACAGACTTGATCGTTTCACTACCGAATCGTGCCAACATCTGGCGCTGTGTTGTTGCCGATCTGTTCGATGTGTCGATCGATGTCGGCTCTGGCGGGCGGCGTGATGAGGTTCTCCCGGAGAGCGGCGAACAGGCAGGCGGTGACTAGATCAGCCGTCGTGCCGGGGTTTCTCTGTGACTGCTTCGCTCGCAACCAGCGATCGAATTCGCGAAATCGCGAGCGGCCTTCGAGAGAGTGCGGCCAGTTGGCGCTGATCACGGCTCTTGCCCGGCGAGCGGACTCTTCGGTGTCGATCGGGCCGCACTTCCGCAAAATATCCGTGTCAGGACTTCCGCCCATCAACTCCAGTTGCAGTCGGATGATTGCCTGCTCCCACTGCGCCGAGAAGTCCGGACTGCGTTCGAGCAGCGGCATCCCAAACGACAGGATTAACTCGAAGCCCGTGACGTACTGAGCCGCGACCTGGTCGCGATCGGCAGCCAGCTTCATCGCGTCGAGTAGCGAGCCATCCGGCGCGCCACTGGTGACGTCTGCTTCCTCGCTGTTGCCAAGACCTCGCGGAGCCGCCAGTCGAATCGCTTCGTAGACCGCCGCTGCATCCGCGTAGGTCAGGTTTGCGAGAACCTGGTGAATTCCATCGGAGAGAGACGACTCCGGTGGCACGGCGGCCAGCGGCGTCAGTAGCAGAATGATGCCCAGATTTGTGTTGTGCTCGCAGCAGCCTTTGGTTGCTCGCACAGCTTCGAGGATTGTCGGGCCGACTCCGTCTTCAGCCGCACGTGCAATGACTGGAGCACAAGCCTCGGCAGAGCGGACGAAGTCGTCATAACTGAGATGCTCGAATGCTGCGCCGGGATGCACGTTGCCGGCCTTGCGGACTGTCGCTTCGAGAAGACAGGCGATGTGAATCTGCTCGGCGACGCTGGCGGCGTTCCAAGACGGATCGCTCATGTTGAGTTTCCTCCTGGCGACCCGATGAGATTGACACTTCTTTTAACTGAGCCGGCTGGACATTCAGCCGATCGATTGACGACGCTGATCAGCAAGTGATCAACAGTACTTACGCGTCGCGACCGAAGACCATGATCGTAATGTCGTCGTTCTGCGGACGACCATTCGCATGACGACGCACGTCGGCAAGCAGTGCCTTGCCGAGTTCTTCGACATCGTGCGGGCAGCCGGCGATGAATTCCCGCATTCGCTCCAGCGTGTAAAGCTCGCCTTCGGGATTCATGGCTTCGTCAACGCCGTCCGTGAACAGCACAACGATTTCGCCAGGCTCGACGACTCGCTTTTCAAGATCGTACGGAAAACCTTCCATCACGCCGATCGGCAGACCGATCGAGTCTTCCGGGAACTCGTCGATTGAGCCGTCTGGCTTGTAGATCATCGGCGACATGTGCCCGGCGTTGACGAGCTGGATCTCAGCCGTCGACGGATCAAGCAGAATGAAGTTGTACGTGACGAAGCGGCCTTCGGCGGCGTTCGCACACATGTGCTCGTTGATTGCGTTAACGGCTTCCAGTGGATCGTTGTGCGTGAACTGCAGCGTACTCTGCACGCAACTCGACATGCGGGACATGATGATTGCCCCGGGCACGCCCTTGCCGGAGATGTCGCCGAACGAGAGCACAATCTTGCCGTCGTCGAAATGGAAGGCGTCGTAATAGTCGCCGCCGACCGCCTGAGCGGAGTCGTACGACGCGTAAAAATGCCAGCCGTCGACCTGTGGCAGCACTTCTGGTAGCAGCGCTTTCTGGACGTCCTTAGCGATCCGCATCTCGCCGTCCTGCTTCTGCTTTTCGAGATACGTCTTCATCAGCCGGGCGTTTTCGTACGTCAGCGATGCCTGGCTGGCGACGGTCATCAACAGGTCGAGATCGTCGTTCGTGAACTGCGTCAGCGGGTTCAGCGTGTCGATATTGATGACGCCGATCGGCTCGCCATCCTTGTCGAGCATCGGGACAATCATCACCGAGCGGATCGAGAGGTTTGAAATCGATTCGGAACCGCTGAACTGGTCGTCGCTCGAAGCGTCTGCCGAGAGGATACCCGCTTTGTCTTCGAGGACTTTCTTGACAATCGTGCGGCTGAGACGAACGGTCGAGTCCTCGCCTTCGCGGCGGTGCTTGAAGGCTCGCGGCACCATCTGGCCCGTCTTTGAATCCTTCAGCAGGATGCAGCCTCGGTCGGCTCCCTGAAACACTTCAAACAGTGTGTTCAGGATCGCGGGCAGCATCTTGTCGATGTCGGTTTCGCCGCAGAGCGCTCGCGTGATTTCGATGACGCCTTTGAGCTTCGCTTCCGGCTGCACGCCGAGCATTCCGAAGCCGCCAGCTCCGCCACCGCTCGTCTGCAGCGTGCCCATGATAGTGGCTTCGTCTTCGTCGCCTTCGTCCATCGAGAAGTTGAACGTGGCTCCGAAATCGCCGGCACCGAAGTCGTCACCGCCCGCAGGTGCCTGAGGCCTTGGTCGCGGGGCAGCCGGTGCTGGCGCTGCGGCGGCAGGCGCGCCTTCACACTCGAAGCGGGCCAGCAGCGGGCCGAACTTGATCCGCGCCTGATTCGTCAGCGGTGCCGGCTGCTCGGGAGGGAGCTGCGTTCCGTTCAGGAATGTGCCGTTGCCGCTGCCCATGTCCTGCAGGTGGTACTCGTCACCGTTCTTCGTGATCTTCGCGTGGAAGCGCGAGACGGTGTTCGAGTTCAACTGAATGCCGCAATCCGGATGTCGCCCGATAACAGTTTCGCCGTCGGGGATCTCGTGCGGAAATGCCTGTCCATCCTGCAGAAGTACCAGCTTTGCCATGACTTCGTCTCTCAGTTGCGACCCTGTCTGAGTCGTTCGGCCAGACTTCAAAAATCAGAGATTGAAGATCGTTTCGACATTGCCCCGGAGAGTCAGTTTGCCCAGAGCGATCGCGCGGTCTTCGCTCCAGCCCTGATCGACGACGAAATCGTTCGCCAGCGTCCTGGCCAGGATGCGGCGATACATCGCGAATTTCGGCAGAGCAAACTCCAGCTTGTACATGTCGCTGTAGTAACCAATCTGTTTCGTTTTCGGGACAGCCTGCAGCCGGCTGCGGCAGTCGAGTTCAATGAAGGCCGGGATGTTCGAGTACCACCAGTGCCCGTTGGTCACGACGTTCGGGAAGATCCAGGAGTAGCTGACGAGTTCCTGATTGCTGGTCTGTCCGAGCACCGAGACCGGAAACGTGACCTGCGGAAACGCGTTGAACAGAGCCTTGTACTGAATCAGCGAGACTCGCTTATCGAACAGGTCCTGCCCCTGAAAGACGCCGCTTTCGTACACTCGCCGATTGACGCCAATCATCAGGTCAAACGGCAGCTTGTACTCGGAGCAGAACTCGGCCAGCGTCCAGAAGACGAAACGGCTGAGCAGTGCGGCATCGCAGTAGGACAGTTCTTCCCCATTCAGGACACGGACCAGTACCGGCTCAACCGCCGATTCTTCCTCTTTGTTCGGCGCAAAATCGGGAGGAATCGAAATCGCACACGCGCGGGCACCGTGATGGGTGAAGTGCTCGAACAGCGATCCGATCGCCGACCGCAGCGACGCAATGTCGGTCACGCTGGTGCCGGTGGCCTTCTGCAGCCGCTCGCGAGTTGCCTGCTTCGTGAAGTGAAAGACGAGGTCGTCGGTTCGCAGGCAGGGGATGTAGCGGTCCGTGTCGAAGCCCGACAGCGGATCGTCGAAGTCGTTCGTCAGGAAAACCTTTTCGAGCTTGCTGTGCGAGAGGACCTGCTCTTCCCAGTCGGGCTCGGCCATCTTCGCGGCGGCGGTGTCATACAGAGCTTCCCAGTTGTCGCTGGTGATCGCAGTGTCCTGAAAGCCGAAGAACTCGCGGCACATTTCGAGCAGCCAGCTTACCTGAGCGGTGTTTTCCAGGTCGTCGAGCTTCTCGACGAGGCGGCCCACCTTCTCCTTCGGATCGAGGCCGGGCTCTTCGATCTGTTCCCGAGGCAGGCCCGCCGAATGAGCCAGTTCGGTGTAGTAGTGATACCCCATGATGTCAGCGAGCGTCGTCGACGCAGCCGAGTGCGGGTTGATGTGCGAATGCGGGTCGATCAGGACGAGCGCTTCGAGTTCGCTCAGGATGCGCTGAGTCAGCGAGTCGGACACGGAAAACTCCATCAGAAACTGCGGCTTCCCGCAGCGCTTGAGCTGGAATGGAAGCCGTTGCTGGCAAAGAGGTTGTCGCCCTGGCGGGACGAACCTTCCCCGCGTGCGCGGTCGCCAGTGTGGCGCCGCCTGCGGCTTGATTCAAGCTACTCCGAACGCACTTGAAAGCTGAGTTTCGCTGCAACTTCGCCGGTTCAAGCCCCACCGCATGACGAACGGTTTCGCTGAAATCCCCGTCCAGGCGTTGATTTTCAGTCGCTGTGTTAATTCTAAGATGAATTAACGCGGACGCCCCTTGGGCCAGATCGAAGATCAGGAATAGAGTGTGGAGACAGTGTGAAGTTTTGATGAATTTCGAGGTTGCCCATCAGGAGAAACATGTTCGCATGAGCGGCCTGATTGTCAGTCTGACGATCGTGGTTCTGGCAGCAGTCGGCCTGTTTGGCCTGACGGTTGCCAGCACGCGGAACTGCCGCACTCTCCACCGCAACCTGGCCGGCTGCCTCACCCTGCTGATCGGCGGCACCTATTTCGGTTTGCTTTGGGACCGGGCTCTGCTCAGCCAGATCGTCCCCCACGCGAACCTGATCATTCTCGGTAACTGGTTCCCGTTCTTCGCCGCCGTGCTGGCAGGACTCTCATGGACTGGCACGACAGGCCGGATTCGTCGCTGCCTGAACTCGGGCAGTCTGCTTGCCGTCGGCGCGTGGGCGGTCGCGTATCCGTTAATTGGCGACCTACCCGAATGCAGCAGCAAGTGGCAGAACGAAGTCTGCCTGCAGACGACTCCATACTCCTGCAGCGCCGCCAGTGCCGCGACAATTCTGAAGGCGCACGGAATCGACGCTTCCGAAGCCGAGATGGCTGAGCTGTGTCTGACTCGACGCGGCACCAACTGGATGGGCCTGTACCGCGGCCTCGCTCTGAAGACCGCAGGCACCGCCTGGAAGCCCGTCGTCTTCGAGACTGACGCCAGCGGCCTGCAGGCTCGCAATGCGGGCCCGGTGATTCTCGTCGCTGAGCTGCCGGACAATCCGTCGGTCGACCCGGTCTTCCGTGAAGCCTGCGGCTGGATTCCCGGCCAGGCACACTCGGTCGTCTTCTTCGACTTCCTGACCGAAGACACCGTTCAGATGGCCGACCCGATGTTCGGTCGCGAACTGTGGAAGGCCTCCGACCTCGACGTCCTCTGGACTGGTCGAGCAATCGGCCTGGTGCCTCGCAACGACTCTGCCGATCGCTCGCAGCAGATGGCCCGCCGCGATTAAGAAGCGTGTCCGCGACGATTCTCTCGTTTTCGCCTCGCGAGTTTTCTCCTGCCGCGCCGGTTGCCACAATCTGCAGCCTGCTTTGCCTGCCCCGGTGCGTCTTTCACAGGAGAGTGCTCATGTCTCGCTCACAGTCCGGTTCGATCTCCCGCCGTCAGTTTCTGGAAACATCAGCCGCTGCAGCTGCCGCGACAATTGCTGCTCCAGCCATCGCGACGGCCAATCGAACTGAGAAGCAGATCATCCTGGGCACGGGTGACTACAAGTACGAAGTCATTCACGACTGGCCGCAGCTTCCGGACAAGTACACCTGGCAGACGACTCACAACGTCGCGGTCGACAAGGCCGGCAACCTGTATGTGATCCATGAGGGCCTGGAGAACCTGAAGGATCACCCGTCGATCTTCGTGTTCGATACCGAAGGGAAGTTCGTTCGAGCGTTCGGCAGCCAGTTCCAGGGCGGCGGGCACGGCATCGAAGTACGTGAAGACGGCGGAGAAGAGTTCCTTTATGTCTGCGCTTACCAGCAGGTGAAGAGCTTCGCGAAGCTGACGCTCAAGTGTGAAACCGTCTGGCAGAAGTACGCTCCGATGGAATCCGGCGTCTACGCGAAAGACGAAGACACGAATCCTCAGAAGGTCTGGGGCCGTGACCGGTTCATGCCGACGAACTTCGCCTTCCTGAACGACGGCGGCTTCCTGCTCGCCGACGGCTACGGCTCGTTCCACATTCACCGTTACGACAAGGACGCGAATTACATCTCGTCGTTTGGCGGCCCCGGTGATGGCGAAGGTAAGTTCGCAACGCCGCACGGCATCTGGATCGACCGCCGTCCTGGCCGCGAGGAACAAGTCGTCGTCTGCGACCGGGCCCATCACACGCTGCAGTACCTGACGCTCGATGGGAAATACATTGAAACGCTGACTGGTTACGGCCTGCCGGCAAACATCGATACCTGGAACGACCTGCTGCTGGTGCCCGAGCTGCACGCTCGCATCACGCTGCTGAACTCGAAAAACGAAGTCGTCGCGCGACTGGGCGACGACGTTGAACGCGTCACGAAGACAGAGAAGGGCGTCCGCGAGGACAGCAGCAAGTGGATCGACGGCAAGTTCGTGCATCCACACGACGCCTGCTTCGGAGCCAACGGTGACATTTTCGTCGCCGAATGGGTCCGCACCGGCCGCGTCTCGAAGCTCAAACGCCTGAGCTGATTGCGGCCAGAGAAACCTTAGCAGGCCAACGAATCACGCGAATCGCACGAATGCTCTGGCTCGAAACACGGCAGCAGTCATTCGTCACATTCGCGAAGTTCGTTGGCCGTTCTTATGCGCTCTCTCACATCGAAGCTACGCCTCGGGAAACTGCGGTTGACTCACTTACAACCGTACGTCATCTTGCCGCCGCCAATTACGAATGTACGTGACCATAGACGAACGGAGTTGTCACGATGGGCGATCGGCCTGCGTTGTCGAAGGGCGAGATGGAAGTGGCTCGCGTACTGTGGGAGCTGAAGAAGGCGACCGTGCGGGAAGTCTTCGAGGCGATCCCTGTTGATCGCGGACTCGAATTCGCGACGGTGCAGACTTACCTGCGGCGGCTGGAGTCAAAGGGTTACGTCAAAGCCGACCTTGATGGCCGCGTCCGCGTTTACTCGCCGCGAATCCGGCCCGCGACGGTGATTCGCGAAACGGTCGGCGATCTGGTCGATCGTCTTTTCGGCGGCGAGACGCTGCCTCTGATGCGGCATCTGATTGAAGACGGACGCGTTTCGGCGGACGAGCTGGCTGAACTCCGCGACCTGATCGATCGCATGGAGCAGTAGCATGGATGCCACTTTCTCTGCTCTCGCCGTCGCTCAGTTGTGGCAGGTCACGACACTGATCGTGATCGTCGCCCTGGTCAACCACTGGCTGTCCCGGAAGCGACCG
>JAPOLP010000464.1 GCA_029977045.1 Planctomycetota bacterium | reverse complement strand
TCCGGGGCTCGGAAGGATGCGTCTGAAGCATGCCGAATCTCCTCTTCCTGCTGGAGAGTTTCTGACGTGGGCGTTCTGCGAGCGTCAGTTGAAGAGTGGCATCCATTCCGGAACGACCTTTCGCATCCTGCGAAGGCCAGCAACGACAGAAGTCTATCTTCCGTGACGCGAAACCACCGAGACGAGTTTTGCATTCTGAAAATGCGTTATTGATCTGGCGGATTTGACGGAAATCTGACAAATTTAAGGTCGCGTAATGTTGAGGCAATGTGGATGTTGACGTCCATTGTTCAGTGGGGAAGATTACCGCAAAGTTAGAGAAGCGAGGAGCTACCGGTGACCGACGGGAGCGTTTCGTTCTATTGCGGGATTGGTGAAATGCAGAGTCAGGCGACGATCGACATCGTGGAAGACGACCGTGCTGCGCGCGAGAGCCTTGGTCAGTTGTGCCAGGCTGCCGGGTATCGCGTTCGATTGGCAAGTACCGCTGAAGAGTACCTGCAGTTCCTGCACGTCCCTGCCCCGACGTGTGTCCTGATCGATCTACGGCTGCCCGGAATGGGTGGGCTGGAGCTGTTGGACGACCTGCGAGGCAGTCATACCTGGTTGCCGGGAATTGTTCTGGGCGCGGTTGTCGATGTTCCCACTGCCGTCGACGCGTTGCAGCGTGGGGCGTTGGCTGTGCTCGAGAAGCCGGTGCCTCAGGACGAGCTTTTGTCGGCGATTGATTTCGCGCTCGAGGTCAGTTCAGATCTGGCCGGTTATCGTCAACTCGCAGACAACCTGAAGAGGTTGACGGACCGGGAGCGGGTCGTGCTTGAAATGCTCGCCAAAGGAGACCTCTACAAGGCGATCGCGCAGCATCTGGACATTGGAATTCGGACCGTTGAGCGAATTCGCGAACGAATTCTGAAGAAGACTTCCTACAGCTCCATTCCGCCGCTGATCCACGATGTCGGCATGGCAAAAGGGCTGACTTACTGGAAGAAGCGAGCAAGCCGCAATTCCTGACGGGAACTATCCTTGAGGTTCTGGTTGGTCGATTGCCTCGGATATGAGTCAGGCTGGACGCGTCGCTTGACGTCGGATTCGACTGCTCGCAACATCGTCATCGGCTGATGAGTGCGAACCAGCCAGTTGGCCTCATGTGCTGCCGGGCAGTGCATCGTTTCAGAGGCTTTCCTGATCAGCCCATCGACTTACTAAGGACCCTCCATGCGCTTGCCCGTGTTTGCTGTTGTTATCGCAGTTTCGTTTGTCGCATCGGTGCTGATGTCACCGGATGTAAATGCTACCGATAAGGCTCGTCCCAACATCGTTCTGGTCATGGCTGATGATCAGGGCTGGGGCGATATGGCGTACAACGGGCATCCGGTCATCAAGACGCCGAACTTCGATGAAGCGGCGGCGTGCGGGCTTCGGTTCGATCGCTTCTACGCGGCGGCCCCCGTCTGTTCTCCGACTCGGGCAAGCGTGATGACCGGGCGGCACCCCAACCGCATGGGAGTGTTCAAGTGGGGCTACCCGATGCGTCCGCAGGAAACGACGCTTGCCGAGGCTCTGAAGACTGCCGGCTACACGACGGCGCATTTCGGGAAGTGGCATCTTGGTTCGGTCCGTAACTCCAGCCCGGCGCATCCCGGTCGCAATGGTTTCGACGAGTGGCTGAGTGCTCCGAACTTCTACGACAACGATCCGATCCTCAGTCATCGCGGCAAAGCCGTGCAGATGCAGGGCGAGAGTTCAATCATTGCCACCGATGCCGCGATCGACTGGATGCAGGGCAAGGCGAAAGCCGACCAGCCGTTCTTTGCCGTCGTCTGGTTCGGCTCGCCACACAGTCCGCATGGGGCGGTCGAAGAAGATCGCAAGCTCTACGACGACCAGCCGAAAGCCGTTCAGCATTTCTATGGCGAAGTGACTGGGATGGACCGGGCCTTCGGCAAGCTGCGAAATGCGCTGGGCGATCTGGGCGTTCGAGACAACACGATTCTCTGGTACTGCAGCGACAACGGAGCACTGCCGAAAGTCGGCTCAACCGGCGGCGCTCGCGGCAACAAGGGCAAGGTCTACGACGGCGGACTGCTCGTCCCCGCGATCCTCGAATGGCCGGCACGAATTCAGAAGCCGCGCATAACGGAAGTCCGCTGCAACACCTGCGACATCTACCCGACGCTGCTGGACATTGTCGGTGCGAAGGTCGACAACCAGGCCGTACTCGATGGTGAAAGTCTGGTCGGTCTGATCGACGGCAAGTCAGCATCGCGCAGCAAGCCGATGGGCTTCTGGGACTATACCGCCAAAGGAATCGGAACCCCTTCGGCAGCATGGATGGCTGATCTGCTGAAAGCCCAGCAGGCTGGCGGAGATCTTGATCCGCACGAATCCAGCCAGAAGGCCGCCGAGTTGCCGAACCCGAAATATCCGCTCGACAGCTTCCCCGGCCATTCCGCTTTGATCGATGGCGACTGGAAACTGCACCGGATCGAAGGGGCGAACGGCAAGCTGACCTGGGAACTCTACAACCTCACCGCCGACGCAGCTGAAAAGTCCAACCGGCTCGATGCTGAAGCGGACCGCGTTGCCAGGCTGAAGACGCAACTCAACGACTGGCTCGTCTCCGTCACAAACAGCCTCAACGGCGAGGACTATCAGAAGTAGGACGAATCAAGCTCTGCGCCGATCCGGCAATCCCTCAAACGCCACACCCCAAAGGTCACGATACCAATGCGTTTTCCGCTTTTTCGAACATCTGCCTGTTGTCTCGCCTTCTTTGTAGCTCTCTTCGTCCGCTC
This sequence comes from Planctomycetota bacterium, assembly GCA_029977045.1. GTDB lineage: Bacteria > Planctomycetota > Planctomycetia > Planctomycetales > Planctomycetaceae > JAPOLP01. Next base: position 2,558 of record JAPOLP010000464.1, on the reverse strand, counting down.
ATCTGACGCTGCTGAAAAACCCAACGTCCTGTTCATCTTTGCCGACGACCAGTGCTTCGACACGATCAACTCGCTTGGCAACAAGGAAGTCGAAACGCCCAACCTCGATCGCCTGGTCGCTCGCGGCACGACATTCACGCACGCCTATAACATGGGTTCGTGGAGCGGTGCGGTTTGCGTCGCCAGCCGGACGATGCTGATTACTGGCAAGTTCCTGTGGCACGCCGAGAAGGACTACGGGCAGACGAAGCAGCGCTATCAGGACACCGGTCGCTTGTGGCCACAACTGATGGCGCAGGCCGGTTACGACACGTACTTCACTGGCAAGTGGCACATCCGCGCCGACGCAACGCAGGCCTTCAAGACCGCCCGGAACGTACGTGGCGGCATGCCGAATCAGACCGAGGCTGGCTACAACCGCCCGATCGAAGGCGAGCCCCTGAAGTGGACACCGTGGGACGAATCGTTCGGCGGCTTCTGGAAAGGCGGGAAGCACTGGAGCGAGGTCGTCGGCGACGACGCCTGCGATTACCTCGACGCCGCCCGCAGCAGCGAGAACCCGTTCTTCATGTACATCGCCTTCAACGCGCCGCACGATCCGCGGCAGTCACCGAAGGAGTTCGTCGACCGGTACCCGCTCGACAAGGTCGCCGTCCCGAAGAACTTCCTGGCCGAGTACCCCTACAACGAAGCGATGAAAGCCGGTCGCGGCCTGCGCGATGAGAAGCTCGCGCCGTTTCCGCGAACTGAGTACTCCGTGAAGGTCAATCGGCAGGAGTACTACGCGATCATCACGCACATGGACGAGCAGATCGGCCGAATCCTGGACACGCTGGAAGCCAGCGGCCAGGCCGACAATACCTACATCTTCTTCTCCGCCGATCACGGCCTCGCTTGTGGCCAGCACGGCCTGATGGGCAAGCAGAACATGTTCGATCACTCGGTCCGCGTTCCGCTGATGGTCGTCGGCCCGAATGTCCCCGCTGGCGAGAAACGTGACGCGAACGTCTACCTGCAGGACATTATGGCCACGTCGCTGGAACTGGCCTCGGCCGAGCGTCCCGACTACGTCCAGTTCAACAGCCTGCTGCCGCTGATCAACGACAAATCGAAGCCTGGCTACCAGGCCGTCTACGGCGCCTACCTGCAGGGCCAGCGCGCGATCACGGTCGGCGACTACAAACTGATTCTCTACCCCGAAGCCCGCAAAACGCTGCTGTTCAACGTGAAAACCGACCCGCTGGAAATGACCGACCTCTCCGAGCAGCCCGAACACCAGCAGACCGTCAAACGCCTCTTCGCACGACTGCTCGACCTGCAGCAGGAAACCGGCGACGAACTCGACCTGAAGGCGACGTACCCGACGCTGTAAAGCGGTAGGGCCGGATCCCACCGGAATGTTCGGCCTGCTCTCTGTCTGGGAGACGCGAATCATGTATGCGCAGCGATTTGCCATAGCGATGAGCTTTCTCGCGGTTAGCCTTGCAGGAAGCGTGATCGCTTCTCTGACACAGGACAGCAACGTCGAGCGTTCCACAGAGCACGGACTGACAGCACGTCAGCCCCGCGTTCGCAGCGGCGACTCCGCGGCCGACGGAATTCTCTTGCCGCTCGAACGACCGTGGTCACACGATCTACAAGCAGATTCACGCATCGACGTTCAGATTCGCGTCGCACCACCCGATGTCAGCCAGCGAATGGTTGTGTCGTTTCGAGTATCGAATCACACGGACGCAGACATCATCCTCAAGCCCTGCCGAGGCAATGCACTATCGTTGATGCTCGCCAATCGTGAGCTGTGGGTGGAGCCAAACCTGAAATCGGCAGTCACTGTTCACCCTGGCGACGAGTGGCTGCAGGAAGTCCCAATTCGGTTTGGCGTCGACCTTCCGACCCTGGATAGTTCAGAGTGGAAGCTTCAGGCCACAGTGTTCTACTCATGCGCAAGTCGTCCTCACAACGTTGCGATTGCGCGTGCGAAGTTGTCGTTTCCGTCAAGTGATTCTTCGAGTCGACGTCTGGATGAAGTCCTTAAACGGGCTCGCCAGGCTGCTGCAGAAGCATACCCACACAAAGGGAATGTACGCCGTGATTATTCAGTCTGCGCTGTGGACGGCGCATGGCAGGTTGTCCTGGGCGTGAAGAAGGTCAGTTCCATCACCGTGCTGCTGGAACCTGACGGAACCATTCGGTCGCACCGATTCCATCCCGGCTGTGTGCTCCTTTAAGACCGCGAGTCTTGCTCTGTGACAGGGAACTTCATGCCAATTCGTTTGCTTCTGTCTGCTTTCCTCATCATTTCCAGCGGCCTCGCGTTCGCTGAGACTCCAGTCGCGGCTCCGCCGGATTCTCTGGACGTTGGCTCGTTCTATCAGAAGCACATCAGCGCGAACGGGTATCCGATTGTCAGTTCGGGGAAGGTCAGCGACTACGCGATCAGGGAAGCGGCGTATCTGGTCAACATGATGCTGGCGAAGCGGCCGGATGTGCGGGAAGCGATGGTCAAGGGTGGCTCGCGGTTGATCGTGATGGCTTATGATGAGTTCACGACGGACGTT
>JAPOLP010000952.1 GCA_029977045.1 Planctomycetota bacterium | reverse complement strand
CGGGGACATGATGTCTCTGCTGCTGACGTTCTTCATCATGCTCGTCTCGGTGAGCGAGCTGAAGGAAGAGGGGAAGAACCGTGCTGCCCTTAACGCGATCAACGAGCGATTCGCGCCGATGGACGGGAGTTCGGGCGTTCCCGGTCAGTCGTTCTTTGACAACAGCATGATGAACGACAACGTGTCCCAGGGAGACAACTCCCGGATGGGGCTCGATCAGGCGAATCGAAAATCGAAGGGACCCGGCGGTCGGAGCCAGGCTGTCGAGCGGATCAATCACGGCGAGATTGTCACGATCGGCGGCACAGTCACGTTCGAGCAGTTCGAATCACGACTGAGCGACGCAGAACTGCAGTTGCTGGAGCGTCTGGTGGATACGCTGAAGAAGCGACCGAACCAGATCGTCGTTCGCGGCCATGCCTTCGCCGAGCCGATGCGCGGTTACGAACGATGGCTCGAAGGCGAGACGGAAAAGGAAGAAACGCTGAAGCAGCAGTCGGGCCCGGAGCAGTCGGAGCAGGAACAGTCCGAGGGGACACCTCAATCAACGCGGGATATCCCGCAGATCACGTCTCCTCACGATCTTTCATTTGCCCGAGCGCATTCTGTGGCCAAGTATCTGATGGAGCATGGCATCGATTCGCGCCGGATCCAGGTGAGTGCTGCTGGCGATGCGGAACCTCGCATCCTGACACGCAACCTTGACGATCGCCGCCAGAATCGCCGTGTTGACGTGTTTACAATTGACTCATATGTTTCGCCGCCCGATTCGACTGGAAAATCAGCAGTCCGAAGCTGATTCCGTCAGCGAGCGGCCGTAATTGCGGGGGCGCACTGATGGCTGAGGAAAACGCCGCTCAAACTGAAGCGACGACCGACGCTCCTGCGGCTGGAAACGCGAAAAAGGGGGGGATGTTCAAGGTCCTGATCATCGTTGCCGTGGCCATGATTGGCGAAGCGGCGATGTTCTTCTTCCTGGGCATCGGAGCAAATTCCACCAATCCGGAGCTGGCTGCGGCAGAAGAACAGGGCAGGCAGGAAGACGGGGAAAAACAGGACGAAGAACAGGATTCGCTTGCTGAGGTCGAGATTCACACCTTCAATGTGACGAATAATACCGCAGCGGCCGATGCTATCATTCATATCACGTTCAAGCTGTACGCTCTTGTGGCGGCTGATCAGAAGTCAGACTTCGACAAGGCAGCTAACGAGGACAACAAGGCACGAGTTCGGGAAGCCGTCGAGCGGATTGCTCGGGGGGCGACCGTAGAGGACCTAAACGATCCGGCGGCAGGCACGCTGAAGCGGCTGCTGCGGGAAGAAATCAACAAGGTGCTCAAACAGAGTTACATCGTCGAGGTCGTGTTGAGCGACTTCAAAACCATGCAGCAGTAAATGCTGATTCCGGACTCCGGCTCCTCGGTCGTCTGGTTTGAATCTCACTCAGGCAGCGAGGGCACACGGACGTGGCCTCTGACGACAATCTTCTGAACGACGACGAGATTCAGAGGCTGCTGGATTCAGCAGGTGGCGGCAGCCCCGCGCCGAGTTCGCCCGCAAGCTCTTCGGGAGATGTGCCCGCGCCGGCTCCATCCGCTGGTGTCGGTACTGGAGTTTCACCTGAACCGGTCGCTGCCAAAGCTGCGACGGCGGTCGTTCCCGCAGTCAGCGCTGCCGCTGCAACCTCTGCTGATATCGACGCGGAAGCGCTGCTGAACGAGGTTGAGGCTGGCTTAAACGCTGCCCTTTCTGGTGATTTAACCAGCGGCAATGTCGTCGGCGGACTGGACGGTGCCGTCCCGTTTGAAATGGCGAGCTTTGACGGTGCAGGAAGCGGAGCATCCGGCCAGAAATTCAGCCTGGGCGCACTTGACGATGTCGAACTGGAACTGCAGATCGAACTCGGTCGCGCCGAGCTTCTGATTGAAGAGGTGCTGGCACTGCGTGAAGGTGCTGTCGTGCCTCTCGACAAACTCGCTGGCGACCCGGTCGACATCCTGGTCAATGGTCGCTTGCTGGCACGCGGTGAGGTTCTCGTGTTGAACGACAATTTCTGCGTCCGAGTCGCCGAGATCGTCTCGCCAGACTTCTGATTGGTTGCCTGTCGTAGCGAAACCTGGGCAGAGTTTTCGGCTGATGGTTCCGAAAGTCGGCGCGACCTTCGCTACGCTCTGATTCAGAGCCGCCGCTCTTTTTGTCGCGGCACCGTCCGTGCCTACACTCCGCAGGCGACAGTCGACTCCGATTATTCACCGAGTGGCCGGACACTGAGATGGGCTATCGAAATCTGCGTGAGTGCGTGACGGACCTCGAACGGACGGGGCAGCTCGTGCGCATTTCGGAAGAGATCGACGCGCGGCTCGAAGCGGCGGAGATTCAGCGACGCGTGTATGAGGCTGGCGGGCCGGCGATTTATTTCGAGCGGATCAAAGACTGCCGCTTTCCGATGGTCAGTAATCTGTTCGGCACGTCGGAGCGAACACACTTTCTGTTTCGCGATTCGCTGGCGGCTGTAAGAAAACTCGTCGAACTGAAGATTGATCCGCCTGCCTGTGCGAGGCAGTTCTGGCGGTATCTCGGGGCACCGTTTACGGCGCTTCACATGCTGCCTCGGCGAGTCGGCAGCGGGCCGGTGCTGAAGAACGAAACGACGATCGAGCAGTTGCCGCAGCTGGTCAGCTGGCCGCGTGACGCCGGCGGCTTCGTCACGCTGCCGGAAGTCTATTCGGAAGACCCGGCTCGCCCCGGCGTAATGAATTCGAACCTCGGCATGTACCGGGTTCAGTTGACCGGAAACGAGTACGAAGCCAGTCGCGAGATCGGACTGCACTACCAGATTCACCGCAGCATCGGCGTACATCATCAGCGGGCGATCGAAGCCGGCAAGCCGTTTCGCGTGAACATCTTCGTCGGCGGTTCGCCCGCGATTATTCTCTCTGCCGTGATGCCGCT
>JAPOLP010000831.1 GCA_029977045.1 Planctomycetota bacterium | reverse complement strand
GAACTCCGGCAGGCGCCGTCGAGAGTGCCAGCCGCAACGCTTTCGTGGCGTCTGCGTTGCCGATTCGACCAAGTGCGACGGCGGCAGCCGCTGCCACTTCGGGATCCTTGTCCTGCAGGCGTCCGGTCAGCAGATCGGCGGCGCCGGCATCGCGACGGACGCCGATCGAGTTGATCGTGCCAACGAGCAGTAATCCGTCGAGAGAACCTGCCGCGCTGCGGAACGCGGAGTCCGATTCTGAGCCAGGAATCGCTTCCAGCGCGATACGGGCCCACGATGACAACTGTGGATCGGGCAGCAGCTTTGCCAGTTCCGGCACGGCGGCACTCGAACCATGAATTGCCAGCTTCTTGCACACCAGAGCTTTCTCACTCTTCGGCGCATCAGATTGCAGAACCGCAATCAGCTCCTGTTCCTGCGGCGCGACATCAGCGGCGTGAACTGCGGAAACGCTCACGGTCAGGATCACTGCCAGCACGGCAACGCGACGGAGCAGTTGATGTGAACTCAACATTTCAAATCTCCAGATGTTTGGAGGCGATGTTTGATATGAAAGAAAACGAAAGACACGCGGCGGTCCGAGTCTCTACAGCCGCCACGGTTCGCGGAGAGCCTCGGAACGCATCCGGTTGGCCTCTGCGTCATCGATAAATTCGTTGGTCGCGTTGTCGTACCGGACCTGCCGACCGAGATGCAGCGCAACGTTCGCGGCGTGGCACGCGATGTGCGCGTTGCAGGCTGCGTCGGCGTTGCCTTTCGGCTGGCTGCGGGTCTTCACACAGTCGAGGAAATCGCGTACGTGGAACGTCGCCGGGTAGCCGCCAATCTCTTCGACCTTGCGGCCAGCCAGCAGCTCTGGAGAACTCAGCACCAGCTTGCCGCTGTCTCCAGCTTCGACCCAGCCGGTTTCGCCTTCAAACCGGACCGGGCACGAGCCCAGCGGAATCCAGCCAGTTTCGCGGAAGATCAGCTCCGTTCCGTTTTCATAGCGAGCCACCAGATGGCCGTCTTTGGGCGCGTTGTATTCAACTGGCGGAGCACAGTCATCGACGGCCCACTGGCAGAGATCGACGCAGTGTGAACCCCATTCGAGCACGCCGCCACCGTTGAACGCGCCAACGAAGCCGCCACCCTTTTCAAAGTTGAAACCATCCAGCAGCTTCTGGTTGAACGGTCGCCAGGCCGCCGGGCCGAGGTACATGTTCCAGTCGACGACGTCGGGATCGGGAACTTCCTCAACGGGCAGCCAGCCGCTCATCAGCGCCTGCATTCCTGCCGGGTGAGCGAACACTTTCGTGAGCTTGCCGAGCTTTCCGGTGCGAGCCAGCTCACAAGCGAACGCAAAGTGCGGCAGGTTGCGTCGCTGAGTTCCCGCTTGGAAGACTCGCCCGGTTCGACGCATCGTGTCCCTCAGGATCAGGCTCTGCTCGATGTTCTTCGTGACGGGCTTTTCACAGTACATATCCTTGCCGGCTTTGGCGGCGGTCATCGCGGCGGTGGCGTGCCAGTTCGGGCCGGTCGCGATGAGGACAGCGTCGATATCGCTGCGGTCGAGCAGTTCGCGGAAGTCGCGATACGTCTCGCACTTCTCGTTGCCGTAATGTGTGTCGACGATCTTCTTCACTTCGCCGCGCCGCTTCTGCTTGATGTCGGCAACGGCGACGAACTGCCCATCGTCCTGCGGGAGGAAGCAGCTGAGGTCGTAACCGCCTCGTCGTCCAATGCCGATGCCGCCGACGATGACCCGCTCACTGGGGGCAACAGCTCCATCCAGCCCCAGAGCCGAACCGGGAACAATCATTGGAGCAGCGATCGCCGTGCCTGCCAGCGATGCGGCGGACTGCAGAAATTGTCGCCGTGAAACAAGAGCCGTCTTCTTCGACATGACTGTTCTCCTGCGGTTGAGAAGCGAGCAGCCGCCGACAAAACCGATCAAACGTGGGCGGCGGCTGTTGACTGACAAAAGCGTAGCTGCGGGACGGAGACTTTCACACGGACCGGCAGGTTGTCGCTGCCTGCCCTGCGGCTGCCGCCCCTGTCGACACGACCGCTACGACCGGCCAGTTCTCACCAGACCGAAAAACGCCAACGTTCGGGACGTCGGCTGGCGGGTCTCACCTCGGATCGTTTCCTGTCGAGGATTTCTCAGTTTCCAGCTAACCGACGTGCCGATGCCTTAGTCAGACTGCGTTCCGTCGGCAGCGTCAGAATTCTTCAGGCACACCGTCAATCCCGTTCGAGGTGATTCGTGATGAACGACTCCACCGACCGCCAGCTTGCTCCGATTGCTGAACTTCGCCTGCGTCAGTGGGCGCGTCGCAATTACGTTCCTGCAGACGTGCGTCGCGATGACGAGTGGCATCCGGTCGTGCTCGACGAAATGCGCCGCTGCGATGCTCAGCAGGGACTGACGGATTTGTTTGGCGCCGTGCCGCGCTTCGACATTGTCACCTCCTCGGGGATCGTGCCACTGGAGCCGTCGCGGCATGACGGCGTGCGAGTCGACGCTGCTCACGAGAGCGTCTCGGCACCGCAGTTTGCTCAGCAGGGCTTGCGACAGACGGAGTCGAAGGCCAACGAATCCAGCATCCCGTATTACGCATGACGATGGCGAACCACGCCGCGACGGGCACTCGTCGATGACGGCTGAACTGGAAATCCTCTACTGCGACGATGAGTGCGTCGCAGTCAACAAGCCGCCGGGGATGCTCGTCCATCGCAGCCGGGTCGACACGCAGGAAGACGAGAACGTCCTGACGCTGCTGCGCGACCAGATCGGCCAGTGGGTCTACGCAGCGCATCGGCTCGATCGAGGCACCTCCGGCGTTCTTCTGTTCGGGCTGAGTTCTGAAGTCGCCCGTTTCTTTGCCGACGAGTTCGAGCAGCGCCGCGTCCAGAAAGAGTACCTCGCCATCGTGCGCGGTTGGCCGGATGACTCTGGTGTGATCGATCGCCCTCTCACACCGTGGTTCGACCGCATCTCTGATCGGCACGGCGGAGCTTCAAAGCCTGCTCAGGAAGCGGTGACCGAATACGAAACGCTCGACCGTTGCGAGTGCGACTGGAGTGTCGGTCCGTACGAACGCAGCCGCTACTCGCTGATCCGCCTGCACCCGCTGACAGGCCGCCGCCACCAGATCCGCCGCCACCTGAACCGAGCCGCGCATCCCATCATCGGCGACGTCCGCCACGGCGACCATCGTCACAACCACCACTTTCGCGACGTCCTCGGCATCGACCGAATGCTGCTCGCATCGACGCGGCTGGAAGTCCGCCACCCGTCAACTGGCGAAGTCCTCGCAATCAACGCGTCTCGAGGCGACGACTTCAAAGCTGCAGCCGAGCAACTCGGACTGGACCTGTCCTGAGCGACATCTCACGTTGCGAGGCGCCGTCGCTTAGCCAAAACTGAGATTGAGCTGATT
>JAPOLP010000502.1 GCA_029977045.1 Planctomycetota bacterium | reverse complement strand
GTGGTTTGCCGCGAATGGCGGGCGGGATTCTAACTCTGCTGATCTGGTGACCGACACCCGCAATCTTTCCCTTCCGAAACAATCCGACTGGAACTTCCGATGCCGATTCTGAGCCGAGTTTTTCTGGCCGCGATTCTTGTCTCCGCATTCAATCCCCGACTCGATGCCGCTCACAAGGTCGTCATGCAGGGCAACGGGAAGCTGGCGATTGTTGACGCTGGTGGCTCGGTCGAGTGGGAGATGAAGTGTGGCGGCATCCATGACATCCATGTCCTGCCGAACGGGCACATCATGGTGCAGGAGCAGATGCGGAAGGTCGTCGAGATCGATCCGGCGACGAAGCAGGTCGTCTGGTCGTACGACTCGTCGCAGCAGAACGGCAATGCCGGGAAGAAGATCGAAGTCCACGCGTTTCAGCCGCTGCCAAACGGTCGCGTGATGATCGCCGAGTCCGGGCCGGCGCGGATTATCGAAGTTGACCGCGACGGCAAGCTGCTCCACGAGGTCAAGCTGCAGATCGCGAATCCGCATCCTCACCGGGACACGCGGCTGGTGCGGAAGCTCGATAATGGCAACTACCTGGTCTGCCAGGAAGGCGACGGCGTCGTCCGCGAGTACGACGGCCAGTCAGGGAAGATCGTCTGGGATTACCCCGTGCCGCTGTTCGGTAAAGCTCCAGCGGGCGGCCACGGGCCCGAGGCATTCGGCAATCAGGCGTTCGCGGCGGTGCGGCTGAAGAACGGCAACACGCTGATCGCGACCGGTAACGGACACAGCGTTCTGGAAGTCACTCCGGAGAAGAAGATCGTCTGGCAGATTCACCAGAACGACCTGCCGGGCATCACGCTCGCCTGGGTGACAACGCTCGAAGTCCTGCCGAACGGTCACTACGTCATCGGCAACTGCCACGCCGGCCCGGACAACCCGCTGCTGATCGAGATCGATCCAAATACGAAAAAGGTCGTCTGGCAGTTCGACCGCTTCGACCTGTTCGGCAATTCGGCCCCGAACTCACAACTGCTTAACGTCAAGGGCGACGTCATTCGGTAGCAGCTTCGCTTGATGATGACGCGGGCCGTTGCGGCTCGACGACCGACAGCAGTGCGGCAACCAGGCAGGTCGTTGCCGAGACGGCGTTGATGTTCTTTGACCACTCGTGCAGTCGATGGAACTCGCCGGGGAAGATGCCGTCGTCGCGGAGCATCATGGCTTCCAGCGGCAGGTAAATCTGCAGGTAGTCGTACGTCATGATCAGCAGCGTCAGGACGCCGAATGCGGCGGTGATTGTCAGTCGGCGATGCGACGGAGCATTTCGTTTTGAGAACCGCAGCAGGATGCTCGACAGCGTGCCGATCCCGACCAGCGAGAAGCCGAACAGGTAGTAGGGCGGGAATCGCAGCGTGACGAGATGGTTCTTCGTCGGCTGATCTATCTCAGGCGACATGACTTCAAGGACGCCAGCGACGACGAACAGAGCCGCGGCGCCCAACCAGGCACACAGGCAGAACCGCATGGCGATCCACAAGCAACGATTCATGGGGATGTCTCAGTAGAACCAGCAGGTCGAAACTCTGCGCGAGTTTCGCTACGACGGACAGGCAGCTCAAACACTGCGACGGACGATGACGCGATTTCCGGCGACGTCAACCACTTCGATCGGTGTGCCCGGATCCAGGAAATCGCCTTCCGCGACAACGTCGACCAGCTTGCAGCCGATCCGTGCTCGTCCCGACGGCCGCAGCGTTGTGAAGGCCTCGCCTGCCTGGCCGATCAAAGCGGTGTCCTGTTCGATGGCGGCGGTTCTTGATGAGCGACCGGCAACCGCCGGATCAAGTTTCGGTCCGCCAGCAGTTTCGTGAGCCGGAGTCAGAATCAGGTTCCTCAAGCCGGGAATCCTGGGCATGAAGTGGCTCAGGAAAATGCCGCCGATCACAACGCACACAATCGCACTGCTCAACGTGCCCAGTGACCAGCTGAAAGTTGCAAATTCCTCGGCACTGTGAGGAACCACGAACGTCTGGCTGGCCAGGACCAGCGAGCAGACAATTGCCAGCCCGCCGGCCAGTCCGAAGACGCCGAAGCCGGGAATCACGAATACCTCAATGGCGACCAGAACCGCTCCGAAAACGAACAGCACGATTTCGAGCCAGTCCGCGGTCCCGCCGAGAAAGCGGCTCCAGAAGAACAGCGAGAAGCACAGAGCCGCTCCGATTCCGAAGAATCCTGACGTCGTGTGCGCTTCCAGGTAGATGCAGAAAAAGCCGACCAGAATCAGCAGGAATGCGGCACCGGGCGACTTCAGAATCGTGACCAGCGTGTCAACCCAGGTCTGCTTCGCGGCGGAAACGACTTCGTCCTCAGGAACTCCGAGACGTTCCTTGAGGTCGTCGAAACCGGTGACCGGCTCGCCCGCGATCTTCAGTTCGTGAGCACGTCGACCGTTTAGCGTCAGCAGATTGTTCTCACGGGATTCCGCGACCAGCGGTCCCTTGACCCACTCTCCACCTGCCGCGTCGAGTTCCGTTTCGGACATGAACCAGACGCGACCGGTTTCCGCGTGAGTCGCCTGAAAGACGGTCAAGTCCTTGTCGGCCATTGCTTCAGCGAGTGCCGGCGGTCGGTTCTTGCGTTCGGCCAGTATCTTCAGCGTCTCGCGCAGTTTGCTGAGGACCTTCTCATCGGCACGTTCAAACGGTTCGCCAGGTCGGATTTCAATCGGGCCAGCATCGCCGATCGTCGCGTCCGGGTGCAGATAAATCTCGTCGCACCCCAGCGCGATGATTGCCGCACCGCTGAGTGCGTGATCCGGGATGTAAGCCACCGTGCGGTGCTTCTTCGGATCGAGCAGTGAGATCTCGTCGGCGAGTTGCTCACTGTCGAGCAGGTATCCGCCGGGCGATTCGATCTCGAAGATGATCAGGTTTGCTCGCTCGGCAACGGCACGACGAATCTCGCGAGACGCGAACTCGTGCAGAATGGGATCGATGACGCCTTCGAGCCTGATCAGTTTTACTTTGAGGTCGTCGCCGCCGGTCGCGTCCTCGCGCAGGTACATCCGCTCGAAGCCATAAACGTCCGCCAGGTCGACGCGGTCCTCGACGGCCTGCTCGACAAAGATGTCGAGCGACCGGGCGCGGCGTCCGGACAGCAGCAGCACGTCGCCTTTTTCTTTGAACGTCTCGACGGCCAGAATCGCGACGTTGCTCTCCTGCAGAGTCCGGAGTTCCTCGTCCGTCACGACGCGAGTTTCCGCCGCGGCTCCAGGAGTCGGTTCCAGCTTAATCTTGTGCAGAATCCGCGTCGGATCAACGAAGCCGGTTGCCAGTGCGGCGTTCACGCGGCGGTTGTGCCGCTTCTCGACCATGTTGATGACCGACAGTCGCTCGTCATCGTCGAGTGGTTTGCCGCGACCGATGTCTCCGAACTCGGCATCCGGATGCATCACGACTTCGCTGCAGGCCAGAGCGAGGATTGCCACGTAGCCGTCAACAGGCCGCTCGTCGTGCTTGTCGATCCAGGCGATGGTCCGGACCTTTGGATACGAAGTCGAAGTCAACTCCTTGGCCAGGTCGCGAACCTGCCCGAACATGCTGATGCCCGGTTGCAGATCGAGAATCAGAATTGCGTCTCGCTGCTCCTGCTCGGCCTGATGCTGCAGTTTGACCAGCGTGTTGCGAACCCGTGTAAACATGGCTTCGTTGACCGGGCTGTTCACGGTGATGTAACGCGCAACCGGATCGGCGGGTTCGGGTGGTGTCTCGGCGGCGGTTTCCGCTGCGGGCTGCTTCTCGACCGTTTCCGCGGCAGCATCGAGTTTGTCCGGCGGGCTGTCCTGGCTCGACGCTGGAACGAAGCTCGCGAACAGCATCAAAAGAGCAAAAACAAAGGTCGATGGTTGGCTGGTCATTGCAGGCCTTTCCGGCCGGGCGGAACGATCTCTTGCCACGTCTTCAGGAATGACTGCGTCGGACTTTCTGCCCGCAGTCGGTCTCCAGGTGGTGCAACCGCCGAACGAGAGACGATTCAACCGGATCCTTCGCTCGCGATTCTCCCGTTCGACCAACAGACAGTGCAAGCGCGGCTCGGGTCAGAGTTTTGACGTCGTGACGTGGGGAGAGCCGATCATGACCCGCCCTTCATGTCGGCTTCGTGCTGCAGTAGTTGCTGATGGCCGACCTGCCAGTTGGCGAAGAGTTCGCTGGCGGTTTCTAGGGCGTGATGCAGGCGGCGGCGGGTTTCAAACAGGCCCTGGCGGTTGTCGACGTCCATCACGATCAGTCGATTTGTTTCGAGCAGCGCGGGCTCGATGTGATCCTTCAGCAGCGTCAGCAGTGCGGTCGCCTGCTGCAGATACTCGGCCGCATTCAACTGCAGAAACTGCCGGTCCTCGAAGCGTTCTTCGTCCGTCAGTTGGCGACTTCGTTCTTCGTCAGCTCCCTTCTCTGTCAGCTGGCTGACGTCGACCAGTCGGCCAAAGGGATTACCGTCGTCGACGGACTTCACTTTGGTGTTCTGGACACGTTCGAGGCCGCGTTTTGCCTTTTCGCAGTTCGGGTCCGCCTTCAGCGCGGCCTCGTAATGCTCGATCGCCTTCCGGCGGTTGGTTTGCTCGACATACAGGTTCGCGAGATTGATATGGGCATCGATCATGCCAGGGTCGATCCGCACGGCACTCTGGTAGGCCGAGATCGCCATCGACGTTTCGTTGAGATGCTTCTCCGCAATCCCCAGGTTGTAGAAGGCTTCCGCGTTCTTCATGTCGCGCTGGACGGCCTTCCGCAGTTGAGCGACCGCCTCACGATACTCGCCCCGCAGATTGTGAATCGCTCCGAGATTGACGTACGCCCGCGCGTCTCGCGGTTTGAGCTGAATCACGCGGGTAAAGTGCTCGACCGCTCCGATGTATTCCTGAGCGAGATAGCTGGCCATCGCCAGGCCCTCATGAGCCTCAACCCCGTCCGGGTCCAGTTCGACGGCTTCCTCGTACAGATCGATGGCGTCGAGGACTTCCTCGTTTCGCAGAGCCTGCTTTGCCTGTTTGCAGAGTTGTTCGTAATCACTCATCGAAAGGACGCTCTCCATCGGGAATGGCAGGATCGGCGGCTGCCTGT
>JAPOLP010000836.1 GCA_029977045.1 Planctomycetota bacterium | reverse complement strand
GGCGGCGATCGACTGGGCGATCATCGGGCTGTACGTCGTCGCAACGTTGGGCCTGGGCTGGTGGTACAGCCGGCGGCAGACGTCGACCGAGGAATACTTCGTCGGTTCGGGAAAAATGAACCCGTTCCTGGTCGGAGTCTCGCTGTTCGCCACGCTGCTGAGCACGATCTCGTACATGTCGATGCCGGGCGAAGCTCTGGGGAAAGGCCCGGTCAACATGCTGAGCATGGCCGCTCTGCCGTTCGTCTTCGCGATCGTCGGCTTCGTGCTGCTGCCGGTCTATATGAAGCAGCGAGTCACCAGCGCGTACGAACTGCTGGAAGAGCGGCTGGGGCTGAGCATTCGGATGCTCGGAGCGTCTATGTTCGTTCTGCTCCGTCTGGCCTGGATGTCGCTGCTGATTTATCTGACGGCAAAGGCGCTGACGATCATGCTCGGCGTCGGCGAAGACCGGATCCCGGTCATCGCCCTGATCACGGGATTCGTCGCCGTGATCTACACGTCGCTGGGCGGGTTGCGAGCGGTCATCATCACTGACTTCATGCAGACCGTGCTGCTTTATGGCGGCGCATTGCTGGTGCTCGGCACGATCACTTACGACCTGGGTAATCTCGACTGGGTTCCGACGAAGTGGAACCCCGCCTGGGACACGCAACCGTTCTTCAGTTCTGACCTGTCAGTCCGGGTGACCGTCATCGGGACGTTGATGAATTACCTGGCCTGGTATGTCTGCACGTCGGGCGGCGATCAGACGTCGGTGCAGCGGTTCATGGCGACGGAAGATGCCCGAGCCGCTCGCCGGGCACTGGCGACACAGCTCGCTGTTTCAGTGATCGTGGCCCTCACGCTGGGACTCGTTGGTTTCGCGCTCCTGGGATACTTCACCGCGCATCCGGAGCGACTCCCCGAAGGCCTGTCGCTCAAGGACAACGCCGACAAAATCTTCCCGCACTTCATCGCGTTTCATCTGCCGCCGGGGATTTCGGGACTCGTCGTCGCCGCGATGTTTGCCGCAGCAATGTCGAGCATCGACTCGGGCGTGAACTCGATCACCGCCGTCGTGATGACCGACTATCTCGATCGCTTCGGACTGAAACCGAAATCTGAGAAGCAGCATGTCATGATCGCCCGCATTCTGGCGTTCGCGATCGGGGCGATCGTGGTCGTGGCAAGCGCAGAGATGGGCAGAGTGCCAGGGAATATCACCGCGGTAACGACGAAGACGTCAAACCTGCTGACAACGCCGATCTTCGGCCTGTTCTTCTTCGCGCTGTTTGTGCCGAACGCGAGCCCGAAGGGTGTCTGGATCGGAGCGATCTGCGGGACGGCAACGGCGGTTGGGATCGCGTTTTCGGGACCGATTCTGACGGTCCTGCATTATTCGTGCGGACTCGATCCAGCGTGGTTCAGTACCGAATTGATCACCTCGATCGATCCGAAGACTGGGAAGACTCTGATCGACCCGGAAACTCACGAAGCAATTCTGCATGTCCCGGATCTGATCAGCTTTCAATGGATCGCTCCGGCGGCAATTTCAGTCAACATTCTGACGGGCGTTCTCGGCTGCATTGTGTTTCCACGGAAGCCTGAAGCGACTTAGAGACGCTCAGGGAGAGACGGCAATGGTTGATCTGTCAGGCAAGGTGGCCCTGATCACGGGCGCGGGACGCGGCATTGGCAAGGGCTGCGCTCTCGAACTGGCACGCAGCGGCGCCGACGTCGTCGTCAACGATCGACCTGGCAGCCCTGATCTGGCCACGACTGCGGACGAGATTCGGGCACTCGGTCGAACCTGCCACGCCATCGAAGCAGATGTGTTTTCGCGAAGTGGTTGCGAACAGTTTGTCGCCGAGGTCCTGACAGCGACGGGTCGCATCGACATTCTGGTCAGCAACCCGGCCTTCAGCCGCCGCGGTGGGTTTCTGGAGTACTCGCCGGAACTCTTCGAGCAGACGATCGCGGGAACGCTGACCAGCGGTTTTCACATGAGCCAGCTCGTCGCCCGCCACATGGTCGAACGTGGGGGCGGGGGGAAAATCGTCTTCATCTCGAGTGTGCAGGCGGAGATGCCGATCGCTCTGTGCGTCGCTTACGGGGCCGCCAAGTCGGGGCTCAACCACATGATGCAGACGATCGCTGTTGAGCTGTCTCCGCACCAGATCAACGTCAATGCGATTGAACCCGGCTGGATCGACACGCCGGGCGAGCACGTCACGTTCAGCGAGGAAACGATCGCAGAAGAAGGCCGCAAACTTCCCTGGGGCCGGCTTGGCCTGCCGGAAGACATCGGCAAGGCCGCAGCCTTTCTCTCGTCCGACGACGCTGATTACATCACGGGTGCCATTCTGCCCGTCGATGGTTGCTTCCGCTTCAAGGACTGCCGGGCGGCGAGCATGATGCCATTGAAGGTGAGGAGTAGGGGAGCAGAGGAGTAGAGGGGTGGAACTTCAAAGCAAATCATTTGACGGTGGGCCGGGTAACGGTTCGGCTCATCTGCTGATCACTGGTGGCGTGCACGGGGACGAGTTTGAACCGATTGCTGCGATTCGGCGGCTGATCGAGCTGTTTGACAGTCGCGATGAGCAGGTGACCGGTTTTCGTGGTCGCGTGACGTTCGTGCCGATCGTCAACGAGGCGGCGTTTCTGCGGGGGCATCGCTGTGCGGAGGACGGTCTCGATCTCGCTCGGACCTGTCCGGGAAAGGCGGACGGGAGTGTCACTGAGCAGACGGCTTTTGCTCTCAGCGAGCTGATTCGTTCGGCGGACTTCTACATCGACCTGCACACCGGCGGGACGGAACTTTCGGTTTATCCGCTCGCGGGGTACGTCCTGCATCGCAACGCCGAAGTGCTGGCTGCGCAGCGGCGGATGGCGCGAGCGTTCAATTTGCCGGTCGTCTGGGGCACGGCGGGAAACCTCGACGGCCGGTCATTGTCCGTCGCGCGAGATGCGAACGTCCCGGCGATTTACTGTGAGTATCTCGGCGCGGCGACGTGCTCGCGCGACGGAGTCGATGCCTACGTAGATGGCAGCCTCAACGTGATGGCCGAACTCGGAATGCTCGACCGCGAGCCGCCAACCTGCCGGATCAAACACGTCATCGAGAACCCAGCTCCCGGTTCCGGGCATATGCAGGTCTGTAACCCGTCACCCGTTGACGGCTTCTTTCTGCCAGTGGTCGAACTGGGAGCCGAAGTCCGCAAAGGAGCCCCGCTCGGCGAAGTCACGCCGATGGACGGCTCCGCGAGCGTCACAATCGCCGCCGACACGGACGGCGTGGTTCTCGTGCTGCGAACGTTTCCGCGAGTTATCGCCGTAGAGTCGATCGGCGTCCTTGCTGGAGCCGATGCAGACTCTGCTTAGCGGCCAAGACACTCGATTACCGTCCAGGCAAGGGTG
>JAPOLP010000342.1 GCA_029977045.1 Planctomycetota bacterium | reverse complement strand
GCACGCGCTCAACTTCCAGGAACTCAAGCAGCGGCTGATGCCGTCGGTCGATCGTCCGATCGCGGCGCTGCTCGGCGACCTTGCTCAAAGTGGGCTGCTCGAAGACACGCTGGTTGTGTGGAACAGCGAGTTCGGTCGGACACCGAAGGTCAACGGGAATGCAGGCCGCGATCACTGGGGCCCGTGCAACACGGTCGTCATGGCTGGCGGCGGTATTCCCGGCGGGCAGGTTTACGGAGCGACCGACAAGCAGGCGGCCTACCCGACGGCAAACAAGGTCACGCAGGACGACATCGCCTCGACGATCTATCACCTGCTGGGGCTGCATCCCGAAACTGAAGTCATTGACCGTCTCGACCGGCCACACCGCATCGCACTCGGCGAACCGATTTACGACATCCTCGGAGGCCAGTGCCGACCTGCGCTGGCTCCGTCGCCGGCGGAAATCACCGGACGCCCGCAACTCGGCGGCTTCACGCGAATGCTGCGCGAACGCGGTAACCGGCACCTGACCTGCGATCTTGGCAATCCGGACAGCGAAGCAAACTGGAAGCTGACCGGCTGGTCCGATCCGACGGGCGTGGGGCTCGGTCGCCATCGTTCAACTGGCGAGGCTGCCGTCTCAATTCAGTACGGCGGCTTTTTCTACAAGCACTTTGATTACGGTTATCTGGTACTGCGACTTGCCGAGCCACGCTCGATTGAAGGCGTCAAGCTGACGCTCGCCGGTCGACCGATTCCGATCTCCGAAACGCTGTTGCAGGCCGGCAAGCAGACCGTCTGGCAGATGCCGTTCCCGCCGGGAATGATCGGCGGCACGTCGACGTTAGATCTGAAAATCGAAGCGACGAACTGGCCCGTGACCGACATCGCCGTCGTCGGTGACGAAATTCGCGACCTGCATCTGCGAACTCTCGACGCAGCTCTCGCCTGAGCTTTCTGACGTCTGATAACCGCCCGGTTTCGCCTGTCTGTGCAGTCGTTGCGCACTGATCCGAATTCGTCGGAACTCGCTCGCAGCCGCTCGCGTCTCAGCTAATCTGCGCACCGGTTGGCGATCGGATGAACGGTCGCGCCCTCATTCCAGCGGCTGCCGGCCCCTTTTTTTTCCGCCATCCGTCGCAACCATCCGATCGGGCTCTTCCATGAAACTGCTTCCGTGGCTCAATGAGTGGACTGCTGGAATCCGTCTTCGTACTCAGTCGTGCTGTGTCCGACAGGCACCTTGCCGCAGAAATCGGCGCATCGAACGCCCGGCAGTGTTCCGCCACTCAGGGGAGACTCTCGAAGCCCGGACGCTGCTGACGACGTTCACTGTCGACACACTCACTGACGCGGTTGACGCAAACCCAGGCGACGGTTCCGCTGACGATGGTTCCGGAAATGTCACGCTGCGAGCGGCGATTCAGGAAGCGAATGCGCTGGCTGGTGATGACGACATCATCCTGCCTGCCGGAGTCATTCAGCTTTCGATTTCCGGCACGAATGAAGACGCCGCGGCGACTGGCGATCTCGATATCACCAGCAACGTGACCATCACGGGAGCCGGAGCAGGCGTCACGTTCATCGACTTCAACGATCTCGACCGCCTGTTCGACATCTTCTCCGGAGCGACTGTCACGATCCGCGACGTCACGCTGCGTGACGGAGACGTCGCTTTGATCAGCGAGAACGGCGGCGGAATTCGCAATGCGGGGACGCTGACTCTCGAAGACTCTCAGTTGGAGAATCTGTCGGCACTCGGCGGCGGAGCCATCTCGAGTACCGCCAGCGGGAATGTGACGATTCGCCGGACGACCTTCACCGGCAACTCTTCCAACGGAAGTAACGGTGGCGGTGCGATCATCAACTCCGGCACGCTGCTCATCGAAGAGTCGGAGTTTGACACTAACGGAGCTGTCTTCAACGGCGGAGCGATCGCGAATCTCGGTGTGACCGCCGACCTGACGCTGATCGATTCGACGATCAACGACAACGCGGTCTCGACTGGCACGCAGGACGGCGGCGGGCTGTACAACCTGAACGGGACGGTCGAGATCGTATCGAGCACGTTCAGTGCGAATCGGGCTCGCAATGGAGCTGGCATCTGGACTGGCGGCGGCTCGTCGATGGTCACGATGACAAACTCGACCCTGTCGGGAAACCTGGCAACGTTTGGCCGAGGTGGTGGCCTTTATGTCGATCAATCGGGCGACCTTGTTTTCAGCTTCTTCTCCACGATCACTGCCAACACCGCTGGATCAGGAGGCGGTGCTTACATGGATGGCGGCGGTCTCGTCATCAAGAACACGATTCTCGCGGACAACACCGGTTTGAACTCGGACAGTGAAGCGACCGGCTCTCTGACCAGCCAGGGTTACAACCTGCTGGGTAACAGTTTGAGCGCGGGAATGGCTTCGGACATTCTCACGTCCGACGCGATGCTTGGCGCACTGGCGGACAACGGCGGTCCGACGATGACGCACGTCTTGCTGCTTGGCAGCCCGGCGATCGACGCCGCCGATCCGCTGGCAACAGAAACCGTCGATCAACGCGGCCTGCCGCGTCCGCAGGACTTCGACGGCGACGGGACTCCCGAACACGACATCGGGGCGTTCGAGGTCAACCCGGCGACGCTTTCCGGCGGCATGGCGACGGAACTGAGGCTGATCCGCAACGGTGCCGATCTCGAACTGCGTGACGACTCGGACAATTCGTTGATTCAGTCGACGCCGTACTACGACGGAGGCAGCGTGACGGTCGAGGGTTCCGACAGTGACGACACACTGACGATCGACTTCTCCGCCGGCAACGTTGTTCCGCAGGGCGGTGTGACGTTCAACGCGGGTGGTCAGAGCAGCACCGGCGACACGCTTGTTCTGGAATCCGGCTCGTATCAGACAATCGCCCACGCGTTTGCGAACGCGAACGACGGTACGATCACTCTCGACGACGGTAGCGATCAGCGAACGGTGAGCTACACGGGCCTGGAACCGATCACGGATAGCCTGGCGGCGGCTGACCGCGTCTTTGACTTCGGAGCCACTGCCGATGACGTGACGCTGAGTGACGGCGCCGCCAGCAGCGACGGCGTCTCGCGCATCGAAAGCGTCAGCAGCAGCGAGACCGTCGATTTCGCGACGCCGACAAACAGCCTGACGATCAACACGGCTGCTGGCGACGACAGCGTCACTCTCGCAGGTGTCGACTCGACGTTCGCCGGAACGGTGACTGTTAATACGGAGGATGATGCCGACACCGTCGATGCGTCGGCGTTTTCGCAGGGCGTCACGGTCACCGGGGGCAACGGCAACGATTCGCTGACAGGGTCGGCGTTCGATGACAACCTGACCGGTAACGGCGACGACGACTTCATCGCCGCTGGCGAGGGCAACGACGTTCTGAACGGCGGCAGCGGCAAGGACGAACTGCTCGGCGAAGCCGGCAACGATCTGGTGCAGGGGCAGGGCGGCACGGGCGACACGCTCGACGGTGGCGACGGTGACGACACACTCGACGGCGGTAGCGGTAACGACCTGATTCGAGAGACATTCGTTGGCGACGCGACGCTGACGAACTCGGCGCTGACCGGGCGCGGCAACGATACGGTGCTCAATGCTGAACGTGCCCTGCTGTTCGGTGGTGGAGCCGCTCAGACGATCGATGCCAGCACGTTCTTTACCCCAGGCCTGACTTCGGTGACGCTCGACGGAGCCGGTGGCGATGACATCCTGTTCGGCTCGGCGGGCAACGACGTGCTGGTTGGGAGCGGCGGCAGCGACAGCATCGAAGGCAACGCTGGCGGAGATCGGATCATCGGCGGCGCCGGGGCCGACACGCTGATCGGTGGCGATGGCGACGATGAGCTTAGAGGACTTGGCGGTTCCGGTGACCGACTCAGCGGCGGAAACGGCAACGACACGATCAACGGCGGTCGCGGCATCGATCGCGTGATCGAGACGGGCGACGTCGACTTCACGCTGACGAACTCGTCGTTGACCGGACTGGGGACAGACGTTGCGCTCGCACTCGAGATCGCGGAACTCAACGGAGGCGACTCGGCGAACACGATCGACGTCAGTGCGTTTGTCGGCTTCAAGGGCTTCACGCAGCTGCGGGGCAACGGCGGCAACGACACGATCTTCGGCTCGGACGGAGTCGACATCATTAGCGGCGGCGACGGCGACGACTCACTGGTCGGCAACGACGGCAACGACGTGCTGAATGGCGACGCGGGCAACGACATCCTGCAGGGCAAAGGCGGCAACGACACGCTCAACGGTGGCGACGGCAACGACGGCCTGTCCGGCTTCAGCGGCGACGACGTCCTGAACGGCGAACGCGGCTACGACCAGATTTACGGCGGAGACGGCAACGACACTCTGACCGGTGGTAATGCCCGGGACACCCTGATCGGCGGCAACGGCGACGACTCACTCGTCGGCAACGCGGCCGACGACACCCTCGTCGGCGGTACAGGCAATAACGATGCCTCGATGGGCGACATCTTTAACGACGCCACCGCCACGATCGATGAATCCTTTATGCTTGACCCGCTGCCCGGCTGGGTCGACCAGGTGTGAGAGCCGTAGCCGGGTTTCTCCGAAACCTGGAACGACACAGGAGCGTGGGATCGTTCCCACTGCGATGGCTGCAATGCAGCTTGAACCCGCCTCTGGTGCACTGCGAGTTTCGGAGAAACTCGCCTACGGCTGGGCGACTCGCGGTGATTGTTAACCGGAGTCGCGACGGGTTTCGACGCGGTAGTCTGGCTCCTTTGACTGCCACAGCACGGTCCTCGAAGATTCGAATCCGCGGCTGTCGGCTTACTGTGGCTCGCGATCATCGAGCTGGTGAACGTGGAAAATGAGACATGCAGGGCAAACGTCTCACATCTGGCTCTGCTTCGCACACCATGCACACATGCGGCTCACGACCGTGCGGCAAGTCTTGAGTGGGGCTGGAGCGTTTGACGCAACGTCGCCAATTGAGCGATCCACTTTTAACGCCGTGTCGTAACGCTTCGTTTGCTGACCCCTTATAAGCGATCATTCGAGCGAGTTCGCAAGCCGTCTCGTCCGTGAACCGGTCATTGTCAGCGAGAGGCGACGGTTACGGACTCTGGAATGGCTTTTGCGTTCCAAGCTCTGACGTTGAGACCTCGCAGGCTGCTGTTCTGTGCCGGCGGGTTCGGGCCTGACGTTGTCTACGGACTTCTGAGGGAGACTGGCCATGATGGGTTTCAGTTCGTGGGTCGGGGTGTGTGGTCGAGGTGTATCCACTTACTTTGAAAGTCTGCGTCGTGGCAGGCAGAAGCGGTTGCGGAGACAGCAGCAGTGCCGTTGGGAATCGCGTCTTCTTGAGACGCTCGAGGACCGCAGTCTGCTCACGCTGGTCAACTTCCCGACCGTAATTGCGGATGTCACTGTCACCTCAGGTGACGGGGATGTGATTACCGCGTTTCTTCGCGGCGATGCGCAGATTGACGTCAGTGATACTCCGACAGAACTCGCCGATGGTCGCGATACGGTGCAGACCGAAATCGTGTCGATGAATCTGCAGGGGTTCGACTCCTACAACGGACCCGTTGTCGTGCGTGTCAGCGACATGATTCCATCGATTGGTGGAACCGCGGAACGTCGTGAGGTGGTCGACGGCGTCATCGATACCAGCTTCAACGTCGACAGCTTCTTCGACGTGTTCATTGAAGTGGACGCGATCGTCGAAGACCCGATGAATCCCAGCCAGGTGATTCAGGCCACGCTCTACGGTAATGCAGAAGTTGTCACTGGCGGTGCCGGAAGTCGCGGCGTGCCGGTGGCTGGTGGCGATTCGATGAGCCTTGTGGCACCGTTTGAACTGTTCCTGGATCCGGGCCACATGTTCTCGTCGGGCTTTCTTGTCGAGGAACTCGACCTGACATTCGAGGCCGACTTCACGTCGATCTCCGGGCAGAAATGGCATGACCTCGACGGCGACGGCGTGAAAGAGCCGGGCGAACCGGGACTGGATGACTGGATCATCGTCGCACTCGATCTGAGTACGAACCTGCCTGTCGAAGCGGCGATCACCCGCAGCGTCGATCTCGACATGAGTGGCACGATTGACCCGGACACGGAAACAGGACTGTTCGAGTTCACTACGTTGCCGCCGGGCCGGTACTTCATCACCGAAATGCAGCAGACCGGGTGGGCTCAGACTTATCCTGAAGCCGTGCCGACGGGCGAACTGCCGCAGTTCGGACCGGGCGACGACTGGCTGCAGTTCGTTCGTGAAGGCAGCGACTTTCTGACCGTGGGCATGCTCATCACGTTTGACTGGGACAACGATGGTGCCGGCGACGAAGTCGTGTTTGTCGAGGGCGATGCTGGCGTGCTGGTTGGCAATTACGACAGCATGTCTGACTCGGTGCCGATTGAAGTCGGCGCGTTTGAGTTGTACGGCATCTCGACTCGCGGGCCGGTGCAT
>JAPOLP010000340.1 GCA_029977045.1 Planctomycetota bacterium | reverse complement strand
GTCGTGATGCTCAGGCCGCAGAGAACCACAGAGAGAAGTCGAAGGCAGAGACTCATGGCAGGGCTCCGAAAGCTGAGAGGACAGCGTCAGGGTGTGATGGCGGGCGAGTCTGTCGGGGTCACTCGTTTAACTGCAAGCGAACAGCGTGGTGAAATCGCGGAACGCCGTCACCTGCAGCTGCGGGTCAAACGACCGCTGCGAGAGCGTCGTTCAGTGTCGCACTCGGGCGCATGGCCGCCGAGGTCATTTCCGGATTCGGGTGGTAGTAACCGCCAATGTCGACGGCTGCTCCCTGGGCGGCGTTGAGTTCGTCGACGATCTTCTGCTCGTTCTCCGTCAGAGCGGCGGCGAGGCCGGCAAACTGGTCGCGGAGTTCCGAACACGCTTCCTGAGCGGCCAGAGCCTGGGCCCAGTACATCGCCAGGTAGAAGTGGCTGCCACGGTTGTCGATTTCGTTGACCCTGCGTGACGGCGACTTGTTGTTGTCGAGAATTCCGCTGGTTGCCTGGTTGAGCGTCTCGGCGAGAACCTTGACCTTCGCGTTGCCGGTTTTCTCGGCGAGGTCTTCAAGCGAAACCGCCAGTGCGAGGAACTCACCCAGCGAATCCCAGCGCAGGTGGCCTTCCTCGACGAACTGCTGCACGTGCTTCGGGGCCGAGCCGCCGGCTCCGGTTTCAAACAGCCCGCCGCCTTTCAGCAGCGGCACGATCGAGAGCATCTTCGCGCTGGTACCGAGTTCCAGGATGGGGAACAGGTCGGTCAGGTAGTCACGCAGCACGTTGCCGGTGACCGAGATCGTGTCGAGGCCCGCCTTGGCCCGCTCGCAGCTCAGCCGCGTCGCTTCAATCGGCGGCAGGATTTGGATTTCGAGTCCGCTCGTGTCGTGCTCGGGCAGGTACTGATTGACTTTGGCGATCAGACTCGCGTCGTGTGCCCGGTTTTCGTCGAGCCAGAAGATGGCCATCGAACCCGTTGCCCGAGCGCGAGCCACTGCCAGGCGGACCCAGTCGCGGATCGGTTCGTCCTTCGTCTGGCAGGAGCGCCAGATGTCGCCTTTTCCGACAGCGTGTTCCATCAGCGTCTGGCCTGACGCGTCGACGACTCGGACGGTGCCTGCGGCGGGGATCTCGAACGTCTTGTCGTGCGAGCCGTACTCTTCCGCCTTCTGAGCCATCAGGCCGACATTCGCGACGCTGCCCATCGTGCTGGGATCGAACGCGCCGTTCTGTTTGCAGAAATCGATGGTCGCCTGGTAAACGCCGGCGTAGCAGCGGTCGGGGATGATCGCCTTGGTGTCGCCAGGCTTGCCGTCCGGTCCCCACATCTGGCCGGAGGTGCGAATCGCGGCGGGCATCGACGCGTCGATGATCACGTCGCTGGGAACGTGCAGGTTGGTGATGCCTCGGTCAGAGTCGACCATCGCCAGCCGCGGTCGTTTTTCGTAGACCGCTTCGATGTCGGCTCGGATTTCTGTCTGTTTGTCGTCCGGTAGCGACGCGATCCGAGTAAAGAGGTCGCCGAGGCCGTTGTTCGGGTTGACACCTATTTCGGCAAACGTCGCCGCATGCTTCTCGAACACGTCCGCGAAGTAAACGCTGACCGCGTGCCCGAAGATGATCGGGTCCGAAACCTTCATCATCGTCGCCTTGAGATGCACCGACAGCAGGACGTCCTGGGATTTGGCGTCGTCGATCTCGCGGGCGAGGAACTCGCGCAGCCTCGTACGGCTCATGCACGACGAGTCGATCACTTCGCCGGCCTGCAGCTTCAGGCCATCCTTCAGCACGGTGATGCTGCCGTCTTCGGCGACGAGTTCAATACGGACTTCTCCAGCAGCATCCATGACGACTGACTGCTCGCTGCCGAAGAAGTCGCCCTCGGACATGCTGGCGACGTGCGTTTTCGAGTCCGCGGACCAGGCACCCATCGAGTGCGGATTCTTCTGCGCGTAGTCCTTCACGGGAGCGGCGACGCGGCGGTCGGAGTTGCCTTCGCGGAGCACTGGGTTGACCGCGCTGCCGAGCACCTTCGCATAGCGGGCTCGAATGTCCTTTTCATCGTCAGTCTGCGGTTCGTCCGGGTAATCCGGCACGTCGTAGCCGTGTGCCTGCAGTTCCTTGATCGCCGCCGTGAGCTGCGGAATCGACGCCGAGATGTTCGGCAGCTTGATGATGTTCGCATCGGGCGTCAGGCACAGCTCGCCGAGTTCCGCCAGAGCGTCGCCCTGCCGCTGCTCGTCCGTCAGCCGTTCCGAAAAACCGGCGATGATCCGGCCCGACAGTGAAATGTCCTTCGTCTCGATCCGCACGCCCGCCGGCTGGGTAAACGTCCTGATGATCGGCAGCAGCGAGTACGTTGCCAGAGCCGGTGCTTCGTCGGTGTGCGTGTAGTAAATCGTCGGTTCAGATGCGGACATGATTCTTTCGGCGGTTGGGATGGCAGGTTGGTTGCGAGCAGAAAACCGGGTGTGCTGGCATTGGCCTCGGTCGAGCTGCGAAGATTAGCGAGCCGGGATTTGCGTGACGATCGTCCGGTCGGGTTTTGTGAAGGCCGTGTTCAGGCGACAGGACAATCCGTCCGCCGGTGAGACTGCCGACTGGTGACTCGGGATGATGAGTCCTGCCTCGGTTGGTCCACTTGATTCAGTACGCGATTCCCAGAGACCAGCTAATTCCATCCATCCAGACAAGCTCCTCATGAAAATCACCGCCGTCGAATCGTTCGTCTGTCACGCGCGGATGCGCAACTGGATCTTCGTCAAAGTCGTCACCGACCAGCCAGGGTTGTATGGCTGGGGAGAAGCAACGCTCGAATGGAACACGCGAGCCGTTGTCGGAGCGATCGCCGATACCGCGGAACTGATCGTCGGTGAGGATCCGCGGCGGATCGAGCATCTCTGGCAGATGATGTACCGTCAGCACTTCTGGCACGGGCACGGCATTGTGCGATCGACGGCGATCTCGGGCATCGACATCGCGCTGTGGGATATCGCGGGCAAGATTGCCGGGATGCCGTGTTCGCAACTGTGGGGCGGGCCGGTGCGGGACTGGATTCGCACCTACTGCCATCTCGGCGGCGGCAAGATGGAGGACTTCTACGAGACCTCAGTCGAAGATGCCAAAGCATTCGGCGACCTGGCCGCGAAGGCGGTTGATGATGGCTTCACCGCGTTCAAGAGCATGGCCGTTCCGCCAACGATGCCGATCGAAGGCCTGCGTCCGATCCGGCTCGCCGAGGCAGCCGTCGCAGCGATGCGCGACGCAGTCGGCGACGAGATCGACATCATGGTCGACTGCCACGCTCGCCCGTCACCAGCGATGGGACTGAAGTTCGGCAAGGCACTCGACCCGTACGGCCTCTATTTCTTCGAGGAACCGTGCTGGCCCGAGTGTGTCGACGGTCTTGCCATGATCAACGACGCGCTGACAACGCCCGTCGCAACCGGCGAACGAGTCACTGACCTCGCGGCGTTTCAGCAGTTGTTTGCGCGGCGTGCTTGCGAGATCTGCCAGCTCGACATCACCCACTGCGGCGGCCTGACGGCGGCTCGACGCATCGCGGCACTCGCCGACGCGCACCGCATCGCGCTGGCTCCGCACAATCCGCAGGGGCCGGTCAGCACCGCAGCTTCTCTCGAATTCGGGTTCTCGCAGCCGGGGTACATCATCTGCGAGACCGTTCATCAGGACGTTCCGTGGCGCAGTGACGTCGTCTCCGAAGGCTTCACCGTCGAACCAAAGGGCCGTCTTGTTCGACCGAACACGCAGCCGGGACTCGGCATCGAGATCAACGAAGACGAAGTCCGCAAGCACCCGTTCGAGCAGGAACTGCCGCAGCGAGTCTTCTACCCGGACGGCAGTGCAGGGGACTGGTAGGCGAACGGCTGGGCGTCAAACCAGGTTGGCACGACTCACTGCCTGCTCGACAATCCGCAGTGCGTTGCTGACGTCGAAGTAGTCGGGAACTGGAATGAGCCCGCCGGCCACTCGGCGGCAGAACAGGTCGAGCATGATGTCGTGTTCGGAACGGTCGGACGTAAGCGTTTCGGATTCCAGCGGCTGATCGCCGGCCTGCCAGGCGACCTCGGACGCCGACCGGATTTCTGCGCTGCCGCGTTCGCACGCGATCCTGACCGGCAGAACTTCACCGCGTCGTGATACTCCGTTCTGAGCAGCTCTGACTGCCGGCGATGACGGAAGCAGGCTCGACCGCAGTGTCTCCACGGGGCCAACTCCGCCGGACGTCGTGAGTTGAAGTACTGCGCGACAAACTCGCGCTGCTGATGAGCTTCCCGGATCGCCGGAATCGGATTCGGAGTCGACGTCGCTCATCCCGCCGGGATATTCGACGATCAGATTTGCCGAGTCTGTCGCTGACGACTCAAGCCGCGAGGCAACCGGAAACGTCCGGAACAGGTTGCGGCAGAAGTCGAGCCAGCCGACAAGAACCTCAGACAGCAGCGTCGGATGCCCAGTCGAGTCAATCGGCAGCTCGATACGAATCTCAGTCGGATTGCCGATTTCCGTGGCGAACAGTTCCCGCACTCGAAGTGCTGCCGGAACATAGCGTCGCCAGAGTGCCGGCATCAGGTTGACTCCCTGCTCGGTCGCGGCTTCGTACAGTCGCTCGAATTCGACTGCGGAACCGCTGAGCCACGGAGCCACAAACACCGGTTTGTGACAGCGGGCCAGGCAGTGCAGGCCGGCGAGTCCCTGCCAGCGGGCATCGAACAGCAGAACTGCCTCAACGCTGTGGCGTCGGGCGAGTGCTCGCAGGCCGGTCTCCCAGGCGACGTCTTCCTCGTCAGCAACGGTTTCAGCCCGGGCGAACACGCAGTCATAGACCGCGTCGATTTCGACCGGGTTTCGCAGTCGCCGCAGAGTTTCCCTGTAGCTGGAAAACTGCTGGCCGACTCCTGCAACGCCGAGCTGCAACATCAAATTCGGAGCCGTCAATGGAAGGCGGTAAACAGCTGCGTCGCCGCACGCGAACCGGGACGCAATGAGTCGCGGAGACTACCACAGCAAACCGGTTTTTCCAGCAGTGTCCGCGAGGTTTGGGAAATCCGTCCTGGTACCGTGACTTCCGGAATTGATTCCCTAAAGTACGCCCTCGCCTGTCGGCCCCGCAGCTTCCATCGAAGCCGAAAACGCTCGGGAATGCAGTGTTGGAAGGCCGGCAACCCCGCCGTCCGGATGAACCGGCGGACTTACGGAAATCAGATTTGAAACGCGAGGCAACGACGCCTCAAGGAGTCGCGAGATGTCAATCCCCAGAACCGCCGAACACGTCGGCGATGGCCATCCTGACAAGTTCTGTGACCAGGTCGCGGACGCGATCGTCGACAAGTCGCTGGAACTCTGCCCACCGGAAGCACGCAAGTCGATCCGCAACGCCATCGAGTGCCTCGCGAAGGACAATCTGCTGATCGTGACTGGCGAGGTGAAGTGGACTGACGAAATCCGCCTCGGCATCGATGTCAAAGAGATCGCTCGGGATGTCTGGCGGAAGATCGGTTACAGCACCTGCGGCGAAGAGCTGACCGTCATGGATCACATCCAGGCTCAGTCGGCTCATATCGCGATGGGCGTCGACACCGGCGGAGCTGGCGACCAGGGCGTCATGGTTGGTTACGCGACCGACGAAACCGCCGAGATGATGCCGAAAGAGTGGCTCCTCTCGAAGAACCTCTGCGAAACGCTGCGTAATCTTCGCCGCGAAAAAGTCCTGCCGTGGCTGCGGCCTGACACGAAGGCTCAGGTCACGATCAGCGCTTCCGGCGAGCCGACCGACTACATCGTCGCGACTCAGCACGATGATCCCGCGCACTGTGGTGTCTCGCATGACGAAATGCGGCAGCTCGTTTACGAGCACGTCGTCAAGCCGGTCCTCGGCGACATCGAGTTCCGTCCGAACAAGATCAACGGCACCGGCCTGTTCGTTATCGGTGGCCCGACGGGCGATGCCGGCGTTGTTGGCCGCAAGATCGTCGTCGACCAGTTCGGTCCGCGAGTCCCCGTCGGTGGCGGAGCGTTCTCCGGCAAGGACCCGTCGAAGGTCGACCGCAGTGCCGCCTACATGGCTCGCCACATCGCGAAGACCGTTGTCGCCAACAAGATCGGTGGCGCGACGGAGTGTACGGTCCACATCGCGTACGGAATCGGCCAGCGTCAGCCTGAGATGGTGACTGCTCAGACGCAGACCGGCGAAGACGTGTCGGCCTGGGTCAAGGAGAAGTTCCCGGACCTGTCCCCCGGCTTCATCACCGAGCACCTGCAGCTCACCGCTCCAAACGGCTGGTCGTTCTTCGAATCCGCCAGCTATGGCCACTATGGCCGCAGCCAGTTCCCGTGGGAGTCTATCGCCAACGTCTGAGACGCTGGCTGCTGGTGCCCGCAGAGGGCAGATGGCCCTCAGAAAAACGTCACAACCGTCGCGACAGGCACCTCAATCCGCTGAACCCGT
>JAPOLP010000540.1 GCA_029977045.1 Planctomycetota bacterium | reverse complement strand
CGTCGCGACGACGCAGCCGGTCGCTCCAGTGAGAATTCCTCCCAGCACCGCAGCGCGACGTGATGGCATCCGCAACCTGACGGCCAGACGACCGGCCAGCCAGCCGAGGGCTGCACCGAGCGCGATCGCAAACAGGCCGATCAGCCTCAGTCGCGGGGGAGCGACCGACGCCACGAGGCCGCCGATCGCTCCCGTTGCAAGCACGGCAGCGAACCAGCAGGCGGTGCGAAGGTGGCGGGACACGTTTGTCTGTCTTCCGTTGGTCAGTAAAGAACGGCGCGTCGACGATTCGATCGGGGATAAATCAGCGAAGACCGATCACTCTGTCGCGAAGCGAAACTGCGACAGGTTAGAGTCCCTGTTCGAGGCGTGCGACCTGACACGCCTGTCCGCCGCTTAGTACACGTACCACCAATTAAGAGTTGGAATTCCGGGTGGCCGGGGTTGGAGCGAGGCACGAGCGAAACCCCGGGGCTTCCTTCGCAAGCTCAGTCCAGCCCCGGCCACCCCAGGATTGACCCTTAATTCGTACAGCTTGGACTTAGTCGGCTCCAGATCCCAACTTCCTAACCCGATACTCACCTGCCTCTCGCAAATGACCCAGCCGTTGCCACAACCTGCTTCCGTACCGTCCGGGCCGGCGAGGGTTCGCTTTCCGGACTGGGGCTTCTTTCTGCTGCTAGGGCTGATCGGCGGCAGTTACGTGCTGCTGGTCGTGATCATGCTGGCGGCCGACTTCTTCTATACAGAACCGTCGGACTTTCTCGATTCTCTGCGTCGGCCTGAGATTCAGTACGCGGTCAAACTGACGCTCGTTTCCTGCACGATCGCGGCCATCCTTTCTCTATGGGTCGCAACGCCGCTCGGCTATCTGCTCTCGCGGTTCAAGTTTCCCGGGCGCTGGCTGGTCGACACGCTGATCGACATCCCGGTCGTCCTGCCGCCGCTGGTCCTCGGGCTTAGCCTGCTGATCCTGTTTCACATCGAAATCGGCGGCTGGCAACTGGAGAGATGGCTGCGCGATGACCTCGGCTTTCCGGTGACCTATCGAGTGCCGGCAGTCATCCTCGCACAGTTTTCGGTCGCCGCAGCGTTCGCTATTCGGACGATGCGGGTCACTTTCGACCAGATCAATCCGCGAGCGGAAGACGTCGCGAGAACGCTCGGCTGCTCGCGGAGCCAGGCGTTTCTGCAGATCGCTCTGCCGCAGTCGTCGCGCGGGATGATGGCCGCGTTCACGATTGCCTGGGCGCGGTCGCTCGGTGAGTTCGGCCCGATTCTGGTCTTCGCCGGGGCGACTCGAATGCGGACCGAGGTCCTGTCGACGACCGTTTTCCTGGAGCTGAGCATCGGCAATCTGGAAGCCGCTGTCGCGATCTCGCTGATCATGGTCGCGATGGCGATGCTGGTGCTGGTCGTTCTGCGGCTGCTCGGAACGGAGATGCGGTCGTGATCGAGCTGCAGAACGTCGGACTCGCAATGGGCGACTTCTCGCTGAGCGGTATTTCGTTCCGCATCGAAGCGGGACAGTACGCCGTTCTGATGGGCCGGACCGGTCGCGGCAAGACGACGATCCTCGAAGCCGTCTGCGGGTTGCGACACGTCAGAGCCGGTCGAATCCTGCTCGGCGACCGCGACGTCACCGACCTGCCGCCGGGCGAACGAGGCATCGGCTACGTGCCGCAGGATCTGGCTCTATTCCCAACGCTGACCGTTGCCGAGCATCTCGCGTTTGCTCTCAAAATCCGCAAGTCGCCGCAGAAGCTGATCGACGAACGAGTTGCCGAGATGGCCGACCTGCTGAGTATCACCAGCCTGCTGAAGCGGAAGATTCAGGGACTCAGCGGCGGCGAATCGCAACGCGTCGCACTCGGACGAGCACTCTCGTTCCACCCGCCAGTGCTGCTGCTCGACGAACCGCTGAGCGCGCTCGACGAAGCGACTCGTGCCGAGATGTACGACCTGCTGGCCCGCATCCGCGACCGCACCGGCGTGACCACGCTGCACGTCACACACAGCAACGAAGAAGCGAAGACACTCGGTGACCGCATCATCCGGCTCGAAGACGGAAAGATCGTCTGAGTGTCGTCGCCAATCGCGTCTTGTCGGATTTCGGGCGATCACCGAGAGTTGCAGTGATGGACTGCGTGCCCCTCGTCCCTCAGCTCTTACCCCTCAGCCCGAATGGCAACCGACGAATTCGGCGAAAAGACAGAACAGGCGACCGATCACCGTCGGCAGGAGGAGCGGCGGAAGGGCAATGTCGCGCGCAGTTCGGAACTCGCCATCGCGGGGCACGTCGCTGCTGCTGCTGCCGTGCTGTGGGTGCTGGGAAAAGACCTTGTCGAGGCGATCGGGCGGCTGCTGGCGAACCGGATCTCCGAAGCCGGCAACGCAACCGGCGGCGAGCGCGAGATCGTGCTCACGTTTTACGATATGGCTCGCTGGGCAGCGTCAAACGTGCTGCCGTGGCTGGGAGCACTGCTACTCGCGGCGATCGGGATCAACGTGATTCAGGTCGGCTGGCTGGTCTCGACGGAAAAGCTGGCGCCGAACATCAACGCGATCAACCCGATCAACGGTCTGAAACGCATCTTCTCGATCCGCGGCCTGGTCACGCTGGGAATCAGCCTACTGAAGCTGGGCCTGCTGACATCGGCGGCGGCCTGGCTGATCTGGACGGAACTATCCGGCTACCTGCTGCTGACCGATGCGTCCGTCGTGACGACAGTTTCAATCATCGGGATGTCGGTGCTGAAGCTCGCCGCGCTGCTGACGGCGATCCTGCTGGTCATCGGCCTGTCCGACTTCGGTTTTCAGAAATGGAAGCACGAGCAGGACATCATGATGACCAAGGAAGAGATCAAACGCGAGATGAAGGATATGGAAGGCGATCCGCTGATCCGCCGCCGCCGCCGCGACGCTCACCAGAAGCTGATTGAGGCCCGCGACGTCCGAAAGGTCTCGCTGGCGACGTTCATGACTGTCAACCCGACGCACTACGCGATCGCGTTCCGGTACGAACCGCCGAACTACCCCGTTCCGACGGTCATCGTCAAAGGCACGGATGAGATGGCTCTGGCGATGCGTGAAGTCGCGATGGAGCACAACATCCCGATCATCGAACGCCCGGAATTGACACGAAAGCTGTACGCCACGCTGGAAGTCGGCCAGAGCATCCCGGTCGACCTGTACGACGTGTTCGTCGAAATCCTGAAGTACGTCTACACTGTGACCGGCAAGACGATCGACGCCCGACATGTCGAGGACGTCGCCGCCTGACAAAGACCGCCACAGCCAGTGTTGCTTCAAGATTGAAAACAGAGATGAATTCGCAGTCTGCCGAGGATGTCCTTCCGTCGCTCCACAAACGCCGCCGGGGAGAAGTTCCCGGCAAGGTCGTCGTCGCGATCATGTTTACGTTTGGAGTGCTCTCAACCGGCGCGTTGTGGACCTACTGGTTCTATCACACGCAGCCGTTCATCCCGTTGCAGGTTGCGATCTCGGCTGAGTTCAAAGGTTCGGCACCTCGAGTGGACGGCGGGGCCCGCAAGCTTCACAAAGGCACGCCGACACTGCTCTGGATCATCATGCGTGTCGACTTCCGTCCCGATCTCGATCGCGAGAAAGCAGCCACTGTCAGCAAACGGGTCGTCGAGCTGTCACAGGACAACCTCGACCTGACGAAGTTCGAGCAGCTCAACATCCGACTGTTTTTCGGCGAGCTGGAAAAAGAGATCCACACGCTCGACGCCGAAGTGCCGATCGCTGCAGGCCAGCCCGACTTCGGCGCTGTGACGCCCGAGTCTCTGAAGGAAAACGCGAAAGCCGAAACACTGGTTCGGCCGTCAGTCTCACCGTGGCCGAAAGCATCCGCCGAAGAAGGAACGGCTAACGATGAAACGGCTGAGTAAGGCGTTCGTCGCAGAGGTCGCCTTTGGCAGCCTCGCGGACCAGCAGTTCTGAAGCCCCCTGCTTCAGTCTTCGGATCCGCACGCTCCAGAGAATGCTGGCGAGCGTTGGAATCGTCACGCCCGGCAGATCGACTGTCTCCGTTGCGACGAACCGGGCTTTAATGAGTCTCTCGCTGCAGGCGTCTGGAAGTCTCAGCAGTCGGCGTGCTGTCGCCGATAAGTCACTCGCGGATCCGGGGATCGTCGTTGGCCGACAGCCCGGTTTGCCTCCTGTTGGAGTCTTGAGTTACGCGACGTGTACCGGACAGTCTGATTCTGCCGGTTCGCCCACCGCAGCTCGGAGGCTTCAGATCGTCGAGACCATCACTGCGGGACGACTGCCATGTGGCGAGCCATCTTTTTTGCTGCTGGACTGTTTGTGGCCATGTGGGGAGGCACGTTCCTCATGGTCGACGAGATGGTGCTTGTCTCTAAGGCCGAACCCGAGCCACCGCGGTCCGACGAATTCCGCGGCCTGTTCATGAGCAAGAACTCCGACGACAAGAAGGTCTTCAACCCGCCCGAGTGGGCCGCGTTCACGTTGATGTCGATCGGCACCGTCACAATGCTCTACGCCGTCGCGCTGCCGAAGCGCCAGCACCACTGAGCCGAATGCTGCCCGCCGCACTACCGCAGTTCAATCCCGTCAATGTTGCTTTTCGCGTACCGAAACGCGAACTCTTGATTCAAGACGGCGAATTCTGGCATCGAGTTCCGCTTCGACTTCCTGCTGACACGTGAGGCAGGTGAAGTCGCCGGGCGCTTCTCGTGCACGTCGAGCAAAGTACAGCGCTGCTCGATCTGCACCGACCGCTTCAGCAGCCCTGGTGGCGACGTTACATGCACCCCGATTGTTCGGCGGCATGG
>JAPOLP010001070.1 GCA_029977045.1 Planctomycetota bacterium | reverse complement strand
GCAGCAGGGCGCGAGCATCGTTTGGGGCGACGGCCTGAAAGCCGAACATCATCACGAACGCGAACAGGAACATCAGCGGCCCGCAGACGAACGGCCAGACCGGCGGGTTCCGGACAGTCGCCGCGGTGTAAATGAAGAGCCACGGGCCGCCGAGCAGCAGGGCGATGCAGATCAGTAGAGGCAGCCAGCCGGCAATTGGTCGAGTTTTCTGTTCCTGGATCATGGTCCGTTCTCCTGTGTTACGAGCCGTTGCTGAGAGATATCTTAATGATATCATTACGATATCCCTCAGCAACAGATCTCGGGGAATCTGCAGGAATCCAAAAATTCTGGAAGCGACCGCGATCGGATGGGGCTCGACGCTGTGCAGCGAACCACGCGGGGTTGACGTGTTTGCGTCAAAGCTGGAAGGCTACTTACCGGATGTGTCAGCAGTTGGCCGAAGTCAATTATGGTTCGGCGGGGCATTGGGACGCCCCGAAATTCACCGGCGACGTGTCCGCAAAGCTGTTGTGAGACAGCTTCGATCCGAGGATGTGAATGGAAACTGGTCGGGCAACTTCAGGCCGGGAAACCGAGTTCGTTGACTGGCGGCGCTGCCTGTTCGACGACGCCGAGGACGCGATGTTTGTCGTCGCGCCTGATTGCAGCTTTGTCGTTGACGCGAATGCCGTTGCCCGCCGGGTGACGGGGCTCGATGCGGAAGAACTCAGCGGCGCCAGTCTGCAGAGCATTCTGCTGGCCGACGACCGCGATGACTTCGCGGCGGCACTTGATGCTTTTCGAGTTACCGGACGCTTTGGCTATGAAGGTAGCTGTTCGATCTGCTCGGACCGAGGCCAGCCTGCTCCTGTTCGTTTGAAGTTTCAGCGGATTGGCGAGTCAGTTCGGTCGGACGTTCTGGTCGTCGCTCGCGAAGTCAATCAGGAGCTGCCTCGGAGGGAATGTTCCGCCGGTGAAGGTGACACTGTCATCGGGGATGTTGCCCAGTCGGTCGCTGACCACGCGAGTCTCCTTGAAACGGTCTTTGAGAACACGAGCGACGGCATTGTCGTCGTTGACCGCGACGGACAGTTTCTGCAGTTCAATCCCGCTGCCGAGCAGATTCTGGGGTTGGGGCCGGTTGATCTGCCGATTGACCAGCGGGCTGGCTACTACGGCGGATTTCGCGTCAACGGAGTGACGCCACTGACGCCCGATGAACTTCCGTTGAGACGGGCTTTGCGCGGCGAGCACGTTCGCGATTGTGAAATCCACATTCGCAATCACGCCAGGCCGGACGGAGTCTGGTGCAGCATCAATGCTGCGCCGATCTACGACAGTGCGAGAGAGATTTGTGGCGCCGTCGGAACGTATCGCGATATCACCGAGCGTACTGAGGCGATCCGCGGGGCTGACCAGCAACGTGCCTTCATTCAGGCGGTTGCCGAAGAAACTCCTTACCTGATCTACATCATTGACGTCGACTCGCTGGCGGTCAGGTACCTCAACCGGGAGATTGGGCCTGAGCTGGGGTTCGAGGAAGCTGGCGAGAAGGCCGAGACGCTGCATGATCTGCTCGCCCTGATGCCACCCGAGGAGCATCAGCATCTGGAACAGGTGATTGGTGAGTGGAATCAGCTTGAGCCCGATGAAGTGCGGGAGGACGAATACTACCTTGTTGGTGCGGACGGGGGCTTGCGGACGTTTCTTGGTCGGGAGACGCTCTTCGGAACGTCCGATGGACTGAGACAGATTCTGGGTACGGCGTGCGACATCACCGATCGAAAGAACGCTGAGGACGCACTGCGCCGGTCACAGGAGCAGTTGCAGGAGGCTCACCGACGTCTCGAACTCGCGGTCACCGGGACATCCGACGGGCTTTGGGACTGGGATATCAGCAACGACCAGTTGTGGATCTCGCCGCGAGCGATGGAACTGCTGGGGCACGATGCTAGTGAGCTTTTCGATGCCAGTTCGATTGGCTGGGGGTTGTTTCATCCGGATGACGTGCCAGTCGTTCAGGCTGCTCTTGATCTGCACTTTCAGGAGCGTGCTCCATACGAAGTCGAAACCCGTATGCGGCTTGCCACTGGCGAGTACGGTTGGTTCGTGTCCCGTGGAAAGGCCACTCGCGACGGTAATGGCGTGCCGGTGCGGATGTCGGGTTCGTTGCGGGACATCACGAATCGGCGTGAAGCGATTGAACTGGCCGCTCGCAGTCAGGCCGAGGCTGAATACGCTCACCAGCAGCTTGTCGAAGCCATCGAAAGCCTTACGGAAGGCTTCGCCCTGTACGACGCTGACGATCGTCTGGTCATCTGCAACAGCCGGTACCGGGACATCTACGACATCAGCCGTGACCTGCTGGTGCCCGGTGCGAAGTTTGAAGATCACGTTCGCGAGTCAGTTTATCGAGGGCAGATCGCAGAAGCGGTCGGTCGTGAAGAAGAGTG
>JAPOLP010000646.1 GCA_029977045.1 Planctomycetota bacterium | reverse complement strand
TGGATGAATCAGTTCTCCGGCGTTGAAACATTCACTTCATGTCAAGGAGGGTCGGACTGTTGCAGCCCAGACGCGTTTGTAGGGTTTAGTTGTGAGTCTCCAACTTCGCGGCAGGAGATAGAACGGCAACTTGAGGTCGGACGTGTTTCAGAGCACAACGGCAATTATACGTTGGAGCTTTCCGTGCAGGAGTTGAAATCTGTGAATGAAAAGCTCTTTCGTGACAGCACGCGATGGCAGGAAGCAAAATAGCGGCAACTGCTTGCTCGGAACGTCGCTTCTACGACAGGCGCTCCCGATCGGTTTGGGGGATTGACCTTGGCGTTTTCAGATGTAGGTGATGTTCCCGCTTGGTCCTTTTCTAGGCAACTAGGGTCGAAGGGAACTGCCACATGCCTGGTTCGGAGAATCTGCTGACGTCCGATGGTCTGGTCAATGTTCCATACATTGCGGAGAAAGGCGATTTACATGTTCACACATAAGGATTCGTCGTCCTTGGTCGTCGAAGCGCCGTTCGCTCAGGCATATGGAGCCGTCGTTTGTGCGTGTGACGAGCTTGGAGATGTTATTGCCCGGAATGAGTCGGCAGGGTACGTGTCCGTTTCGATCGGGATGCAATTGTTTCCGCCAAGGAACCCGGTTGGTGTCTCGATTCAAATAAAGAAGAAGACAGACACCGAGACCGAGATAACGTTTGCTGCTAACGCCGTGGACGGGCTGTGGAATCTGGGTTCAGGTCGCAAAGCGATTGCTGAAATTGTCGCGGGCGTAGAACGCATCCTTTCGTA
This sequence comes from Planctomycetota bacterium, assembly GCA_029977045.1. Classification (GTDB taxonomy): domain Bacteria; phylum Planctomycetota; class Planctomycetia; order Planctomycetales; family Planctomycetaceae; genus JAPOLP01. The sequence continues at coordinate 3,427 of JAPOLP010000646.1, read as the reverse complement.
GCAGGGGAGCACCGGGTGCGACTGCCGGCTTGTCCGGCAGTGCTCGTTTCCCGGGGGCGGCACACTGCTGGCAAGCCAGCAGTGGCACACACGTCACTCGTTCCCACGCTCTGCGTGGGAATGGGCGTTCCGCAGGGTGGCCCCGGTTGCTTGCAACCGGTGTGCGAAGCACAAGAGGCAGGTGCTCGGTTCGGCTTCCGTTCGCGTCTGTGAGTTCTGCCGCCTCCTGTCGCTGCGCGACGCCGTTTGCAAGCAAACGGCGCTACCCGACGCGAAAAGTTGAGGTGCTTGCCGGGTGCCACAGCCGGCTTGTCCGGCAGTGCTCGTTTCCCGAGGCGGCACACTGCTGGCGAGCCAGCAGTGGCACCCACGTCACTCGTTCCCACGCTGGGCGGCACCGGTTGCTTGCAACCGGTGTGCGAAGCACAAGAGGCAGGTGCTCGGTTCTGCTTCCGTTCGCGTCTGTGTGCCCTGCTGCCTCTTGTCGCTGCGCGACGCCGTTTGCAAGCAAACGCCGCTACCCCGTGGAAAAGGAGTGATGTGTTCGCTTGTGCGGATGCGGTGATCGGAGCATCGTGCTGGAATGACGACGAGGCCGAAACGACGGATTGCTGACGATCAGAAGTACGTCCACTTTGTGACGTTCTCCTGTGATCGCCGACGCCGGTTGCTGGACCTTGACTATCCCAGACGCATTCTGCTGGGAGTGCTCAACCATCAACTCAGCAGTCTGGACGCGAAGTGCGTCGGATTTGTGGTCATGCCCGACCACGTTCACGCTCTGATCTGGCTGCCGGAAACTGGAATGCTCAGTCGCTTCATGCACGGCTGGAAGCGCATGGCGAGTTACCGTATCCGCGAGTGGTATCGCAATGCCGAAACGAACTACTTTCAGGCCGCTGAGATGGGTGACCGATTCTGGCAGCCCAAGTACTACGCATTCTCGATCTACTCCGACCGCAAGCTCGAAGAAAAGCTGGACTACATTCACCTGAATCCAGTCCGAGCCGGCCTCGTCAGCAAAGCAATCGACTGGCCGTGGAGTTCCGCCTGATGGTATGGTCAGCATCGTTCGGTGGGTGTGCCAATCGACTGGATCGAATGTGAGGCGTAACCTCGTCGCGTTCCGCAACCCCCATTCCCCGCCTCGGAGCAACCGGGTGGCCGTGGCTGGACTGAGCCTGCGAAGGAAGCCCCGGAACTCTGCTGAGTGACTGTGCCGACCGGGGTTTCACTCGCCCTCTCTCCAGCACCTGCCACCCAGACATCGCCGACGATCGCTACGGCAGACGCTTTGTCAGGTAGTCGCGTGAGCGATTGATTTCCGCCGTCACGGCTGACGTCGGTTCGAGGATCGGGATGCCTCGCGGGACGGGGTGCATGAAGATTTCGGTCCAGCCCTGGTAGTTGATATCACCCAGCGCAGCCAGCAGTGGCTCGAAGTCGAGTTCGCCGCGACCGGGCATCTGCAGGAGTTCCTGTTCCTTGGGCAGCTTGATATGGCAGCCCATGCCGTGCTGCCAGGCGTAGAACATCGCGATGCTGTCTCCCAGCGTCCGGATCAGGTCGCTCAGCAGTTCCTCTTCCTGCGGCAGGTGATACGGAGCGAACGCGATCGCCAGGTGCTTCGACGGTCGCAGCTCGGCCAGGTACTTCAGCGAGTCCGGCGACTCGATCAGATTGTTGCCGTGATTCTCGATGGCAATCGTCACGCCGGTTTCCTCGGCGACAGCCAGATGCGGTTTCATCTGCTCGATGAATGTCGCGACGGCGGCCTTGAGTTCCGAGCCCGTCAATCCCTTCGGCCCCTTGCCACCCGTGACGATCGTCGAGCAGCCCAGACGCTGAGCTAGCCGCATTTCGTTCTGTAGTCCAAACGGTCCGAGCTTGTACTGCGTGATACAGCCGAGCGTGACATCGTGCTTCTTCAGCAGCGCCGCGAACTTCTCTTCACCCATCTCATCAAGCTGCTCGCGCTGATCGCCATGCACCTTCGGCCAGATGTAGAGTGCCGTCGCACCGACCTTGTGAACCTCGGGCACGATCTCGCTCAAAGCCGTGTAGCCGTACATGCACGAACCGAGAATGTACTTCGGCTTGAGCTTCGCCTCGGCAGCCGGCAACACCGACGCCCCGGCCACTGCGAGCCCCGCAGCAGCGGAAGCCGTCAAAAATTAACGTCGTGAGAGATGTTTAAAAGACTCACTCATTTGCGTCCCTCATCCTGATTAGCCCCGTGCTTCAGCACGGGGTACATGCCCAAAACAGAACTTCGCATTCGAGCTTATAGACTCGCAGCATCACCCCGACATAAATGTCGGGGCTATTAAACAGTGGCTACCGTATCTCACTCGGACCGCCCCATCGCAGTCGCCTCGAACCGGCGGTGCGTCAGCAGGCCTCGTGTTCGGTAGTCAGTTTCAGAGAGTTCAAACTGCAGCGTGCCGAAGGGCAGGTCCGGACACAACCACAGATCGGTGCGATAGATAATCCGCCGTCCGGTCTCGGGAGCCTTTGCCAGAACCTGTGTCGCCGAACGCTGACAACGGAACGCGTCCGACCGCAGCTTCGAGCGGACGTGCCGAATGACACCCGGTCGAAAATCACGTTCGACGGGCACGCCGCGCAGCAGGCGAATAATTGACGCTCGCGACAACTGGTCGGACGAGGCTTCGATCACCTGCTCCTCCAACGGAGCGCCGGCGTAGAACTTTGCAACGTCAAACCGCACGGTCGCCGACCACGTGTCGCGGTGAGTGGCGGTTGGCGATCCACCGTTCCAGACCAGTTCGATCAGCGCTGTCTCGCGTCCGTTGATCACGTCACGATTGGCACAGGTCATCCGCAGCGTCTCGGGATTCTTCTCCGTCAGCGCCCCCGCCGAACCAGTCGATGAGAATTCGACCCAGCTGCCTTGTTCCGGGAGACTCGGGAACCAGGTCCACAGTTTCTGCGGGAAATCCGGCGAGTCCGGGAACGTTGGAGGCGGATCGGAGTAGTCGATCCAGCCAGCCGCCTGCATCCGGTTAAACAACCACGACGGCCCCCACGGATTGAGTGCCGCGTTGAACGACGAGAAGCACGAGACTCCGAGTAGCAGCATGACGGCCACGAAACCGCTCCGCTTCGACAGAACGTGTTCAAGTGCCGGGACGAGAGCGAGAATCCAGAACGGCGTCAGCCAGATCATCCAGCGCAGGCCAAACGTATTGCCGCCGTAGTTGTAGTTCTCGGTTCTCGTCAGATAAAAGCCGAGCACGATGCCGGTCAGGCCCAGGCCAAGCAGCAGTGCCGGCCACAGTCGAGTGCGGCGGCACCAGTTCGGACGCAGCCAGCTCAGAAGCGTCACCAGGAAGATCGGCGACAGACTGAAAATCCCGTGATGCCCGATCGTGCAGTGCAGGAAGTAGCTCAGCGGCGAATCGAG
>JAPOLP010000766.1 GCA_029977045.1 Planctomycetota bacterium | reverse complement strand
CGAGTTCATCGTGGGTCAGGACGCTCTGGCGATCTACGTCCACAAGGACAACCCGATCGAGTCGATTTCGATTGCTGAGCTGGCTGACATCTATGGCGACGGCGGTGGAACAACGACCTGGGGACAGCTCGGTGTTGAGAACGCAGGCTGCAACAGCGGCGAGATTACTCGCGTCAGCCGTCAGAACAACTAGGGCACTTACGTATATTTCCGCGAAGCCGTGCTCGACAAGAACGACTTCAAACTGGGCTCGATCGACCAGAGCGGATCGAAGGATGTCGTCTCGCTGGTATCCACCACGCCGTGTGCGATCGGCTACAGCGGCATGGGATATGCAACGGACGATGTGAAGATGGTGCCGGTCTCGAAAGTCAAAGGTGAGGCTGGCGTCCCTCCGACCGTCGAGAACGCAGCCAGCGGTGCGTACCCAATCGCGCGTCCGCTGCTGATCTACACGGCTGGAGAACCGACGGGAGCAGTCAAGGAATACCTCGACTGGATCATGTCGGCTGAGGGCCAGCAGATCGTCCTCGAAATGGGGTACGTTCCGGTTGGCGAAACTGGAGCGTCGGCTGAGGACGCAGCTCCGGCTGGTGACGATGCGGCGGCTGAACAGCCCGCTGCTGAAGGTGCCACCGAGGGTGCTGAGAGCAGCAACTAGCTGCTGTTTGAGAGAATTAAGTGGGGCAGGTTTTCAACCTGCCGACTGCGCAGGAGGACGGCAGGTTGGAAACCTGCCCCTCCAACAGGCTCTGGGGGGCTGCCGCCTGAAGGCGGGACTCCAACTGGTGCTCCAGAGTGCTAATTGGCTTTCTGAGTTACGGAACCTGTGGTTTTTCAGGACCGTTTTTATGAGTCGCAGTACAGGCGACAGGCGTTCGATTGCCCAGCTGATTCGCATCGGGCTCGATCGCACTGAACCAGTCGTCGAGTGGATCATCCGGCTGTGTGGCTGGAGCGCGATCCTGTTTGTGGCGGCGATCTTTTTCTTCGTGTTCCGTGAGGGCGCTCCCGTCCTGTTTAGTGGCGGCGGATCGGAAAGTGCTGCAGTCGCGGATGCCGAGCCGTCCTACTTTTCTCTGGGCGAGTTTCTGTCGAGTCCCAACTGGCGGCCAGACTCGGAGAAGAGGCCGCAGTACGGAATCGTGGCTCTGCTGGCCGGGACAATGTCGGTTACGGTGCTCGCGATGCTGCTGGCCGTGCCGCTGGGTCTGGGGGCCGCCGTGTACGTCTCTGAGTTCTCCGGCCCGCGCATTCGCGAGACGCTGAAGATTGTCATCGAGCTTCTGGCCGCGATTCCCTCCGTCGTGTGGGGCTTCATCGGCTACATGGCGATCGGACCGATCATCATTTCGCTGACCGGTGCTCCAGTCGGTCTCAATGTACTTAACGGCGCCATCATTCTCGCGTTGATGAGCGTGCCGGTGATTGTGTCCGTCGGCGAGGATGCACTAAGGGCCGTCCCTGACTCGTATCGAGAAGCGGCGATCGCTCTGGGGGCCAGCCGCTGGGAAGTGGTTTACCGCGTGCTTTTCCCCGCCGCCAAGAGCGGCCTGCTGGCAGCGGTCCTGCTGGGAGTTGGTCGAGCGATCGGTGAAACGATGGCCGTGCTGATGGCGACGGGGCACGCCGTGCAGATTCCGCACAGCCCGCTCGATCCAGTCCGCACGCTGACAGCGACAATCGCCTCGGAACTCGGAGAGGCCGTTCGCGGAGACGAGCATTATCGCGTGTTGTTTCTGATTGGCATCGTGTTGTTCGCGATCGCCTTCGTCGTGAATCTGACGGCGGACGTCATCGTCAAGGGAATTCGCGGTGAGCAGAATGACTGAACATCACAGCGACCGGCTCGAATACTTCATCTCGGCGTCGGCACCTAACGCGGGCGACGGCTCGATCGAGCGTCCGTGGCGATCGTTCAATGACGCGCTTGAGGCGATCGGCTGTGACGAAAGCGGAGCGTTTGACGCGACCTCGTCGCATCGCGAGTACGAATTCGTTTTCCTGAGCGGTCCGGCGGCATCATTTCAGCCACCCGCCCGGGCGCAACATCAGTTCTACGTGAACGTGGACCAGCACGTCGGCGGTGGAGACGGATCGGAACTGACGCCGTGGTCCGGGCTGACGGCGGCGATTGACGGACTGAAGTCGCTGTCCGACGAGGGGCGGTTGAAGCCGAAGGCCGGCGAGTGCGTTCGGTTGTCGCACCGACAGGTCTTCTCGTCGACTTCGGTCGAGCAGAAGAAAGAACGCCGCGAGACAATCGCCCGGTACACGTTTCTCGGCATGGCAATGATGCTGGTGTTGCCGGTCGTCGCCATTCTGTCTTACCTGTTCCTGCAGGCTTGGCCGGCGCTGGGACCGACGTTCTTCTTTGATAATCCTCGGCAGGGAATGACGGAAGGTGGCATCTGGGCGCCGTTGATCGGAACGTTCTTTCTGGTGCTGACCTCTCTGGTCATTGCTGCCCCGATCGGCATTCTCGCGGGCGTTTATCTCAACGAGTACGCGGGCGATAACTGGTTCACTCGGATTGTGCATCTGGCCGTCGTCAATCTGGCTGGCGTGCCGAGCATCGTGCATGGCTTGTTCGGGGTCGGCGCGTTCGTCTACTTCGCAAATATGAACCGGTCGCTGCTGGCGGCGTCGTGTACGGTCGCCGTGATGACGCTGCCGGTGATCATCACCAGCACCAAGGAAGCCCTGGCCGCAGTGCCGGTTTCGTTCCGCGAAGCGTGCTGGAATCTGGGAGCGTCCCGCTGGCAGACGATCCGCACGATCGTCCTGCCGAATTCCTTCACGGGAATCCTGACTGGCGTAATTCTGCAGGTGTCGCGAGCCGCCGGAGAAACAGCCCCGATCCTCTTCACCGGGGCGGTGTTCTTCGTGCCGATTCCGGACTCAGGCGTCGAGTCGCTCGTTCCGTACGGGCTGTCGGACCGCTTCATGGCTCTCTCCTATCACCTGTGGACGGTCTCGACGCAGGTGCAGAACGTGCCGAAGTCTGTGCAATTCGGGACGGCGGTTGTACTGATCGGGCTGGTGCTCGCCGTCAACAGCCTGTCGATCGGTGCTCGCGTTTATCTTCGGTCGCGAAAGAAGTGGTAAGCCGCCATGCCCGGCCATGTTCAGTTCAACAATGTGACCGTCCGGTACAACGACCACGTTGCGCTGCGTGACGTGACGCTCGATATGCCTGAGAAGACGATCTTCGGCATCATCGGGCCGGCGAACTCGGGCAAGACAACGCTGTTGAAGTGCATCAACCGGACGATCGATTTCATCTCGACGGCAAAGGTCGACGGCGGCGTGCTGGTTGACGGCGAAGACGTCTCTCAGATTCGCAACGTTTACAGCCTGCGACGCCGCATCGGGATGGTGTTTCCGCTGCCGGTCGGGTTGCCTCTGTCGGTTTACGAAAACGTCGCGTACGCGCCTCGCCGCGCCGGGCTGCACGATCGCGATGAACTGGACGCGCTGGTCGAGAAGTGTCTGAAGCAGGCCGTGCTCTGGGACGAGGTCAAGGACCGGCTGCACATGCTCGGTACGAAACTCTCCGGCGGACAGCAGCAGAGGTTGACGCTGGCTCGCGCATTGTCGCACCGGCCTGACGTGCTGTGTCTCGACGAGTTCTCGATCGCGATTGACCCGG
>JAPOLP010000060.1 GCA_029977045.1 Planctomycetota bacterium | reverse complement strand
TGTTGGCGATCCGATCGCTCACAGCCTCAGCCCGCTGATTCACAACTTCGCTTTTCGCGCGGCAGGGGTCGACGCGGTTTACGTTCCGTTTCGCATCCCGGAAGGCACGCTGGCCGAATCACTGCAGGCTCTCGATCCGCTCGGCATCGACGGTTACTCGGTCACGATTCCGCATAAGGAAGCCGCTGCGAAGTTCGCGGAACACTGCGACGACGACGTCCGGGCGATCGGCGCGTCGAACACGCTGACGCGGAACGAGATTCAACAGTGGCAGGCCGCCAACACCGACGCTCCGGCTGCTCTGGAGTCGATTCTCAAAGGGCTGTCAACGCCGGACAAAACGGCTACCGATTCGGACCTGATGGGGCGCAAAGTCCTGCTGCTCGGTGCAGGCGGAGCGGCCCGCGCCGTCGGGACGGCTCTGGTTCGGGCGGGATCGCTCGTGACGATTTGCAGCCGGACCCACAAACGGGCGATCGCTCTGGCCGACGAGATCGGTTGTCAGCACGTCAGTTGGGAAAACCGGGGTGCTGGCGAGCCGGACATTCTCGTCAACTGCACGCCGGTCGGGATGCATCCGAAAGTGGACGCGTCGCCGTACGAAGCTCATTGGATGCACGAGCGGATGCTGGTCTTCGACACGGTTTACAACCCGGAAACAACACTGCTGATCCGGCACGCCAGGGAACGTGGTGTTCGAAATGTCTCCGGCATCGAGATGTTCGTCCGCCAGGCAGCTCGTCAGTTCGAGATGTTTACCGGCAAGCCGGGGCCGATCGAGCAGATGCGTTTGACTGTCCGCCGCGCGATCTCACCTCTCGGCGATCTGGCGTAGCAGGGTGTCGAGATTCTGAAGTCCCGCAGCGAGTTCTTCCCAGGCGGATTCACTCGGCGCGATCTCGAACAGAAACGGTCCACCGTAATTTCTGTCGGCAAGGATGCTCAGCTGAGATAGCCAGTCGACGTCGCCCTCGGTGAATGATGGCAGTGTCGAGTCGCCGCGGCGCTGCTTCAGATGAACCATGCTCAGGGATTCGACAGGGATTGAACGAGTTATCTCGCTAGCCTGTCCTCCATCCCCGGTCAGCCACAGGTTCGCCGGGTCATAGCAGAGCTTGAGTGTTGCTTCATGCTGCGATCTCGCTGACTCGAACACTGGCCAGAAATGTGACCACGGCTGGATGGAATGCTCGATCGAGACCAGCCCGTCGGAAAGGTCGTTTGCCAGCGACGTCAGATTCTCACGAGCGACCGCGAGCCACTCGTCGGTCGCTTCTGTTGCGGGGCAAGTTGTCAGATCGACGATTCGCAGGTGCCCGGATAAAGAGTGTGCAGCTTCGAGATACCGTTGCCGACGGCTGTCGTTCTGCCCGACCGGCTCGGCAAACACCGGCAGTTCGACGGCAAGGTCGAAGCTGACCGAAGGAAACTGCGAACTCAGGCTGGCAAGGGCGTCGGCATCCGGCATGCGGTCTGAGTCTTCGAACGCTCCCAGCGAGCCCTGCCGCAGTTCGATGTGACGAAAGCCGAGTTCGTCGACCGCTCGGTCGATCAGCCCCTCAAGAGGTTGGCCGTCCACAAGCTGAGACTGCCAGCAGTTCGAAACGGCTCCCAGTCGCGAGCGGTCGATCACGCATTTTCTCCTGTCAGACCCAACCGAAATCTCAACGTCATTGAATCTGTCGAACTGGATTCGCTGACGTTGCGATGTTGCGAAGACGCAGTGTGTTGTCGGCAACATGTTGCTGCAACGCCTCACGGACGGCGGGAGCTTGATGCCCCGAGATGGGTGGAGTCTGTGTTTGTTGCTCTGTCTGGAGAATTGCAACGTAAGGCCAGTAAACGGGTTAGTGGGCCATTCGGCTCGCAGTGTCAAGAATCTTTGGCGCGCAAACCTCGATTGGTACCACCCCTGCTTTACAGCGAATCATCAAACGAACGGTCGACGAAAGAGAGAGCGACGACCGATTAGACGGCTTCAGTCAAACCTGCCTGCCAGCAAACACGAGAGAGGAACCTGATCATGACGACTCTGTTCACCCAGCTGATCAACGATGAAAACGGCTTTGTTGTTTCCGCAGAACTCGTTCTGATCACGACGATCGCCGTGCTCGGCCTGGTTGTCGGCCTGAGCGAAGTTTCTCATTCGATCAATAACGAACTCGAAGACGTGGCTTCGGCCTTCGGTTCGATGAATCAGAGCTTTCAGACATCCGGGCTGCGGTCCTGCCACAAGGGTGGGACTTCGGGTTCGCGATTCAGCGATTCCGCCGACCTGTGCGACAGCCAGTGGGACATCCAGGCCGCTGGAGCCTACGCTGAGAACTGATCCTCAAGCGACGAGCAGCGATACCAGATACCAAACAGAAACGGCCTGCGGGAAGCACCGATCCCGCAGGCCGTTTTGTTTTGTTGTCTGGTTGTTTTGTCGCCTCGTAGCGAACTGCGACAAGCTTTGACGCTGGTGATCCGGTCACGCACCCTTTGACAGGATGCCCGACAGGATCCAGTCATCGATCGAACGTAGAGTTGCGGGCGACACCAGTTCGTCCTGAGTTTCGATCTGTGTCCGCACGCTCGCCCCGGAAGCGATCAGTTGCCGGGCCACGTGCCGAGTGGCACTTGCTGAGCGGAATGCCGACCGACCGCCCCGCGACGAAAGCAGGAACCGACGTCCCGCCAGTTCAACGTTTCGCGATAGAAGCTGGCCGGCGGGGGGGAACTGGCCGTCGATCGCGACGCATCCAGCGAACCAGTCTGGCTGGTGCATTGCGATCAGCAGAGCCGTCGTTGCGGCGTCACCGACTCCGGCGATGAAGAGCCGATCCATGTGGAAGTTGATGTCGCGCCCAAAGTCGCGGATCAGTTTTACGATCCGGTTCTCCGTGTCGGCGACGCGGCGCAGAAACTCGACCATCGAATCTGTCGGCGGAGCGGTCGATGGCAGGATGCTCTGGATGATGCAGTCATCGATTGCCAGGCCCACGTAGTTCTGCGGGCTCAGGTCAGAGACATATCCCAGAGCCGACTCAATCGGGCACTGCGAATCAGTCAGCCACACGATCAGCGGGTAGGAATATCGCGGTTCGTAGTTGGCGGGGATCGTTCCGACGGCTCCGAAGCCGACTTGCCAGCTGCGAGTCCGTGGGCAGTCTCTCGCAAGTTCGTCCACTGCGGACCAAGGGTGCGGATCCAGCAGGGGGCGAGACTCCCTCAGCGGGACGTTGAGTCTCGATGATCCCCAGTGAGATTGTTTCATCTGATGGGACTCCTTCCGACTGCCATCCCTGGCCATGGCCCACCCGGTTGCCATGCGCTGACAACCGGATACTGACGAGTGACCGGCAGAGACACCAGCGGCAACTCGACACTCTGACTGATTTCCGCGATGGGCAGGTTCCGGCCTGGGCAGGCCGTTGCCTTCACATCGCGGTGAGCGATCACTTCGCCCGAAGGGATCGCGTATTCGTGTTTCAACACCGAGACCAGCCGCTTGACTGCAGCAAGCTGAGCAGCAGATGGCTGCTCTTCCTCGAAGTTGCCGATCAGGCAGATGCCGATTCCGTGCTGGTTGTATTCGTTGTTGCCGGCGTGTGCTCCGTGCGTCTGACCACGCCAGCGAAAGGTTGACTCGATCTCACCGTCACCCATTCCGTCACCGTTGCCGATCACGAAGTGGTATCCGACGCCGTCCCACCCTCGGCCCTTGTGCTGCTTGTCGATCGCTTCGACCGACCCGCCTTCGGATGCCGAGTGGTGAATCACGATGTGCCGCCATTCGCGTGCAGGGCCAGTGGGCTTCCACGGATTCTGAACGACAACCGGCGGCTGAATCTGCAGTGGCGGTCGTGACGCGGGCGGCGTCAGCGTCGCCGGGGGATAGTTCGCGTACCGGGCGCTCGGCGACTGCCAGCATCCCGGCAGAACCGCCAGCAAACCCAGCAGCAGAAGTGAATATCCCCGAGCAGATTTCATCGGCACCGTCCTCCATGACGACACGCAAGTCACGAATTTGACGCTGTTTGCGGCAACGTCGCGCGGACTCTAGCCCCGCCATTCCGCCAGTGTCAACTTCTGCTTCATGCAGGATTTGACCGTATTTCGACGGTTTCCCCAATCGTTCGGGATAGAGTAATCGGGACGACTCTGCCGGTTTTGACGGTTGCCAATCGAGCCTGCTCGACGAACGACACTGCCACCGTTACCGTCTCAGCTGATTGGTCAGTTTCGCGCCGGATGAACGGCGAATTCAAATGTTCCGAGAGGACTCAACAATGAAACGTTCTGCGATTTTGTGTGTCGCCGTTGTTGCTGTGGCTGTTTCCAGTACGTCGGCTGCGGATGGCTGGGTCAGCCTGTTTGACGGTAAGTCGCTTGACGGCTGGATTCAGAAGAACGGTACGGCGACGTACCGCATCGAAGGCGACACGATCGTCGGCAAGACGAACGAAGGCAGTCCGAATTCGTTTCTGTGTACTGAGAAACTGTACGGCGATTTCGAGCTGACGTTCGAGGTTAAGGATGACAACTCGCTGAACTCAGGTGTCCAGATCCGCTCTCAGACAGCTGCGCCAAAGGGCGATGAGAAGTTTGGCCGCGTTAACGGCCCGCAGGTCGAAATCGAAGCCAGCGGCGCTAACGGAGCTGAGGCCGGATACGTCTACGGCGAAGCCACCGGTCGCGGCTGGCTGACTCCGGCAGAGAGGCTGAAGCCGCACAAGAACTTCAAGGACGGTGAGTGGAACAGCTTCCGGATTGTTGCGAAGGGAGCTCGCATTCAGACCTGGATCAACGGTGAGGCGATCGAAGATCTGACCGACGAGGAAATCTACAAGACGCACTCCAAAGGTTTCATTGGCCTGCAGGTCCACGGCATCAAAAAGGGCACCGGTCCTTACGAAGTTGCCTGGCGGAATCTCAAGCTCCGCGAACTCAATTAGTTGCTCGTCACTCAGCTCGTCCGGATGGGACGCTGGTGGAAACAGATGTTTCCTCGGTTGTGGCATTCTGCCAGAGTCCGTGGGTTTCTGATTTTCTGGTGATCTGTCCGGCGGCTTTGACATGCGAGCGGCCTCGTGCATCCAGTTCTTCGCTCTTGCTGCGGTCGCGTGTGCGCTGACTGGCTGCACGACGTGGCACTGGCCGCTCAGCTCGAAATGGGCGATGGACGATCCGGACTACGCCGCGAAGTACTCGAAGCCCTATAAGAAAGACCAGCCGCTGCGGATCGCGAAACAGTTAGTGGATGCCCGGCATCTGGATGGCAAGTCGGGGGCCACATTTGGCGTTGGTGGCTCGGGCGATCCTGCGTCAGTTTCCGGCGAGCTTGGTGCCTTCTTCTATTCTGAAGAGTGGCTTGAGGTTGGCGGTGGTTTGACGGGGATTGCCGGCACGGGAGCGTCGAGTGCTTTTGTTGGCCCCGAACTCCGCACGCGGCTGGTTCTTCCTGCCCGCGTCTCCCCGTTCGTGGGAGTTGGGGCTTACGCCGGTGTGAACTGGTTCGACGAGCCTGCGGACAATGATGGCATCGATAACGACGACGATCTGTTTGTCGATGAGCCCGGAGAAAAGAAGGACAGCGTCAATGGATTTCTAGCGGTCTATCCAGAGGTCGGAACGCACCTCTGGGCGAACGGTACCTGGCGGCTGACCGGTAGCGCTCGTTACTACGTCAATAGCGAAGGCCGCGATGTTGACTTCTGGTACTTCGGTCTGGCGCTGGGCCGGGTTAGTCACAGTGAAGCCGGCGAAGAAGAATCTGACGCAGAGCCGGCAGTGCCTCAGCGTTTGCCGGAAGTCGAATCAACAGGCTTTGAGCAGTCCGACGATCTTTCGACCGGTTTGGAATCGGCGGGCCAGGGGCAGCCCAGTTTTCTTGATAACTATCTTCCATCGAATTGAAGCTCTGACCTGAATGTCCACATTCATCTTTGTCGTCTGCCAGACCGGTGCCGAGGCTGCCCTGAAGGGTGAGATCGCCCGTCGTCACAAGCAATTTCGCTTCGCGTTTTCGAGGCCCGGTTTCGTCACGTTCAAAGTGCCTGACGAACTGCGACGCGATCGGCAGTTTGAGTTGAAGTCGACGTTTGCCCGCAGCTGGGGTTTCTCGATCGGCAAGGTAACGGGCGAAGTTGGTGAGCAGCTTTCCGCCGATCTTCGCAGTGTTGTTGAGGAGCGGTTTCCGGATGATGGTTTTCGGAAGTTCGGGCACCTGCATGTCTGGGAGCGGGATCGTTGCGTACCTGGTGACGGCGGATACGAACCGGGAATCACGCCGCTGGCTGACGAGGCCGGCCACCTGATTCTCGACACTGGCGGCGAACTCTGGCAGACACTCAATCTGAACGAGACTGCAGCGTCTGACGATCGCATTCTCGACTGTGTGCTGGTCGAGCCCGGTGAATGGTGGGTGGGCTGGCACCGAGCGAGCGATGCGCCATCAAGCTGGCCAGGCGGCGTTCCGGATTTTGAGATCGAACAGCCAGTCGTTTCCCGCACGTATCTCAAGATGGCAGAGGCACTGTTGTGGTCTGCCCTGCCGATCGAGAATGGTGACGCTGCTGTCGAGATTGGCAGCGCGCCCGGCGGTTCGTGTCAGGCCCTGCTGGAACGCGGGCTCGCGGTAACGGGCGTTGACCCGGCGGAGATGGATGAAACGCTGCTTGCGAACCCGTACTTCACACACCTGAAAGCCCGTGCGAAGGACCTCAAGCAGAAGCAGTTTGCCGACTTTCGCTGGCTGATGTCGGATGCAAGCGTCGCGCCGAGGTACACGCTGGATACGGTCGAGCGAATTGTGACCAGCAAGGGATCGAAGATTGAGGGCCTGCTGCTGACGCTCAAGCTGACCGACTGGAAGCTTGCCGAACGGATTCCCGAGTTTCACAAGCGAGTCCGTTCGTGGGGCTATCGCTTCGTGCGTTCGCGGCAACTGGCCTACAATCGCCAGGAAATCTGTCTGGCCGCCACTGACCGCAAGTAGGCCGCGTGCAACGCGGCGATGGACCGAGCGACGAGATGCCGCATCCTTACAGCGAAATTCCCGAGTTCGCCGCTCACGCCGAAGCAAGTGGCATCGTCCGGATCCCCAACGAGCAGGACGTCCCGTTTACTTCTCGAGTGCGGGCGATCGTCGACACGGCCGAGTTTCAGCGGCTGCGGCACATTTCGCAGCTTGGCCTGGCGGCTCATGTTTATCCGGGGGCGAATCACACTCGGTTCGAGCATGCGCTGGGCGTCTTCAACAACGCGATCCGGTATCTCTGGCAACTCGGTCGCGATGAGCGTTTCACTGCGATGGTCGACCGGCACCGTGCGGAAGTTCTGCTCGTCGCTGCGCTGCTGCACGATCTCGGGCACTGGCCGTTCTGCCATCCGATCGAGGATCTCTCGCTGCCGAATCTGCCTCCGCACGAAGCGCACGCGGCTGAGTTTCTGCGCGGCGATGGCGAGCTGGCTCAGGTCCTGTTGCGAGAGTGGTCCATCGAAGCTGACGAAGTGCTCGATGTTCTCGTTGAGAAGACGGACTCACCCGAGCTGCGGCTGATTCGATCGATCCTGTCCGGCCCGATCGACATCGACAAGATGGACTATCTGGAACGCGACAGTCTGCATTGCGGCGTGCCATACGGTCGGCACTTCGACCGGCACCGTCTGATTCAGTCGCTGGTTGTTAACGAGGCTGGAGACGGCCTGGCGATTTCACAGAAAGGCCGCACCGCCGCCGAGTTGATGGTCTTTGCCCGCTACGTCATGTTCAGCGAGGTTTACTGGCATCACGCCGTGCGGTCGGCGACGTCAATGTTTGCCCGGGCGTTTTACGAGCTGCATCAACAGTTTGACCTGCAGTCGCTGTTTCGGCTGACGGATTCAGAAATGATCCGATTGTTGCGTAACGAGGCCGCCGGTAAGGCCTGCGAACCGCTGGTTAATGGGGTCTTCGGTCCGCGTCGGGAACTCTACAAACGCGCTGCCGAGTACGCTCATTTTCAGCACCCGGAGCTGTATTCGCTGCTGGCGGGGCGACCGTTTGAGTTTCTGGTGCGGTGTTCACGGCAACTTGCCGCGGAACTCACGACGGCAACGGGAAGCACGATCTTGCCGGAAGAAGTTCTGATTGACGCTCCGCCACCACACCGCGAGATCGAATTCCGTGTTCCGATTTACTTTCCGCGAGAAGGCGTTTATCGGCCTCTTGGTGAGGTATCTCCGGTCGTCGAGTCGCTCGGCAAAAGGCAGTTCGACGACTGTGTGAAGCGCGTTCGCGTGTTTGTCCGTCCGTCACTCGCCGCAACGCTGTCCGATCCGAAGGTTCTTGAATCGTCGCTTCGATCGGCGATTCAGTCGACGGATAACGCCACCTGATTGACGCTGTAGCTTTGTTTGAACCGAAGTCGTAGGCGATGGCGAACGTCTCCGCTCGAAACGCCGTCGCCTTCGGCTTCGGGTCAAACGGGGCGGCAGTTCCGACGCCGCGAAAAGGCGCACAAAAAACGGCAGCCTGATTTCTCAGGCTGCCGTTGTCATCGCGTGTGTTCTGATGCCGAAAACCGGGATCAGGATCAATAGCCTTCAAGGCCCTGAACCGTCTGGCCGAACTGCTGGCCGTTTGGAGACAGCAGCTTCACGTAGACTCGCCAGTCGATGAAGTCACCGATCTGCTTGGCTCCGCCATCTGCCATGCCGTAAATGCACGTTCCGAGGTGGTTGGAACTTGGACGTGGCAGTGTGCCACGCGCTGCGATCAGGTTCTGTGAAGGTTTGGCGGTAGCCGCTTCGAGTGTCGCGTCCCAGGCATTGGAGCTTTCAAACTGCAACCACTTTCCGCCCGACGAACCGGGGATGTCGACATTGGCGATGTTAAATGGCGCCCCGAATGCGATGTCGGCGAGATTTGCCGCGGTGTGCCAGTTCTGGCCCTGCAGGTTTTCAGCGAACAGGACTGTGTTGCTCTGGCCGTCACCAGATGTGATGTAGTCGAGTGACGGAACGAAAGTGTCGTTGAAACCTTCAGCGAGACCGGTGTCGTCTACTCCGCGATGGTTCACCGATGCGGGGCCGCTGGGACGCATGAAGACGCCAGCCGCGTGAGAGACCGTAAAGTCGGCTGCCGTGACCGTGTTCGTCCCGTTTCCAACGGTGTCCCAGTCGACGGCGCCTGACCAGTGGTTCCAGCCGGTTCCGGGCCAGGAAGACGTTGCGGCAGAGGCGGTATCCCAGTTGATGTAGCCAGCGTTGGCGACATAGCTCAGACCGCCTTCGACCGCGAAGTTTTCCGTATCAACTGGACACTGAAGTGCTTTCAGCGAAATCACTGGCCAGGCTGTGTTGGCCTTATCAGCCTGGAAAATTTCACGCTGCACGGCCGCATTGTCGAGTTCCGGCAGCAGTTGGACAGCCCAGCTGCGGTTGTAGGCGATTGCTCCGTCCGTTCGGTAGTTGTCGTAGAGCATCGGCAGCTTGCCGTTTTTCTTCGACGCAAAGTTCATGATGGCCGTTGTCAGCTGCTTCATGTTGTTCTGGCACTCAGCCCGGCGAGCTGCGGCGCGGGCGTTCTGCACGGCGGGCAGAATCAGGGCGGCCAGAGTGGCGATGATCGAAATCACGACCAGCAGTTCGATGAGCGTAAAGCCCGAACGCTGCGTGGTTCGACGACTGCGGGGACGACGAAACGATTTCATGAGAGCCTCTCCTGTCTGGCGGGCTGCTTCGAGCCCCTGTGATGTGTTGCCCGCTGTCGAAATGACGAACTGCTCGCAACGAACAGAAATAGGAAATTGTCAGATTGTGACGCCTGCACCGGACAGGTCCGGGACAGCATTGAGATGCACGGATTGTTGATCTGCGGCCATTATGAGCCCAAACGAATTCCCGTGTCACCTCTCAACAGTTTTTTCTGCCCCGATCAGCAAGATTCCAGCCCCCTGATCGGTACCTCAGTCAGCAATGGTCAGTTGATCGTCAATCGGTGCTTAACAAGCTGCCGCCAGTCGAAGGTACCAGTCTTCGTGTCATAAGCATCCTCGGCGGCCGACCGGTCGATGACAAAGAACCCTCGATGCCCGTCGTCACGGATTCCGTCTCCGTTCAGATCAATCCGACCACCGACGCGGATCGCTCCGGTCGCCGGGTCTTCGTAGGCTTCGTGGAACTGCACCTGAATGAAGGCAAAGAACACGTTACTGCGCGTTGTTGTGTTGTTCATGACTTTCGTCAGAAGCTGGCGCCGCAACAGGTCATGCCCCGGCGTTCCCGCCAGAACATTGACTTCAAACAGGCCGCCGCCTGTCGCGTTTGTCGGGTGATCTCGCAGAATGGTGTCAGCGATCGGGTCTTCGCCGGCCGTGAGGTCATCAGTGTGCCCCAGGTCGCGGAAGGGCTCGGAAGCAAAGTAGCCTGGCAATGTGAATCCAGTTCCTGGGAAGTCGGGGTGTTCACCGTCACGTGACATCAGGAAGTCGCCCCACCAGTTGTTGCCGTCTACGCCCGGCATGACCCCAGTGATCGGGTTGACGTCACCGTGCAGGAACGGATCGTCGAACAGTGCGGCCAGCACTTCAGGATGACGCAGAGTGTTCAGGTTGATCTTACCGGGAACGCGCGTTGTCTCGAACGGGCTGCCGAGTTGCTGGTGCATCTTCGTCGGGACTTCAACCAGCGACAGCAGGCGGTGCCAGTGGTTGCCGTAACGGTTGATCTTCTTGAAGAGTCCATTGCCGTTGCCGTTGCCAATTCCATAGCCGTTGCCGTTGCCGTTGCCGTTGCCGTTGCCGTTGCCGTTGCCGTTAACCTGGGCGAGTGGGTCGAGGATGATGTCGGCCGCTGTGAAGGAGTTGACCTTCGCGACAGAACGCGTTGCGTACATCGGGGCGGCCATGTTCTGGTTGAGCAGGTCGATCACCGAGGCGAAGTCCCGGTCAAAGTGAAGCTGCACAAGGTCGTAGACCGCGGGGCTTGCCGAGTTGTTGGCCATCAGACTGTTGGCGAGCGTGGCTGCCGCATGCAGATTCTCTTTTTCGCCATCCAGTGGCTGTTCACGTTCGACACTTCTCAGTGTCTGCACGCGGTTGGTCGTGTCCGCCAATGTTGGAGATCCGGACGTTGCGGCTGACGCGGGAACGAAGGAGCGTTTCTGCAGTTGGGTGTAGTCGACCACGACCCACGGGTTATGCGTGATGGAGAGCTGTGGTTGAGTCGGGTCCGCCCGCCGCTCCAGAACAAGTATGGGATTGTCCATTGAGGGGGCGTAATCGACGGATAGGAAGTCGCCGCGAACTCCGTTGATCAGTTCGTACTTGTCGACGTAGCCGGGTGGCGTGCTGTGAACCAGGTCCAGGTTCGTTTCCGGAGTCAGGCCGGTGGCCGGCGATGGTACTGACTTTGGAGCGGGGGCCGACGGAGCGATTAGCTCAAAGTCGATCGGTGTCGTCGTGTTGACATCGACGTACAGGTCGGCGGAATCGGCAGCCGTGTAGTTGGACGTCGCGATCGTAAACAACGCTCCGGCCGGAAGTGCGGCAGGAGTGACGGTGGCCTTCAGGACAACGCCGTTTCCGTTCGCGAGAGCAGGCGTCGTTGATACCTGATCGACGTCACCAATCGCAGCGCTGTCGACCCAGCGAAGTCGCCAGACACCTGTCGTTGCGCTCGTAGATACGGGGCGAGCCAATTCAACAGACTTTGGACTCGTATTTCGAAGCTCAATCTGAGCGAAATGAAAGCCTGGAGTGCCGGCGCCAGTGCCCATCGGTGGATTGCTCTCATCGAATGGCGTGTGGCTGTTGTCGTTGGCCAGTTCTTCCTGGAAGACCCACAGCGTTTCGCTGAGCGTCAGTTCCTGGGCCTCGGTCCCTACGGCAACGCCGCGTTGTGTGCCTTCATCGGTGACTGCCTGGTCGTCGAGATTCCAGCCGTCTGAAAGGTCAGTGTCGTACTCGAAGACTGTGAAGACGTTGTCGGGGTCGAGCTGGTCGACCAGGTTGACGGCGAACTGGGCCATCTCCTGCATTTCCTGAGGCGAGTAGTAGCCGGAATTCAGCGGCGTCAGTGTCAACGCGCCGATGGTTGAGGCGTCGCCACCACAGAGGGTGTAGAGAGTGACGTAAATGTCGCGTGCCATGCGCTGCCGGTCGTAACGAGCCCAGAATTCCTGCACTTCTGGGGCTGTTGACGAGAGTGGCGGCAACTGACCACCTGGCGTGACTGTTGGAACGCTGTTGCCCATTGCAAGTGGTCTTGCCGTTGGATGCGGCGTCAGTGGTCGGAATTCGAGCGCACTGAAGACGGAATGGCCGCCGTTCTGGCCAGTTCGAACAACATCGACGAGTTGGTTCAGGCTGAGGCGAAACTGCAGTTTCAATTCGCTGCGATTTCCTCGCTCGACACTCAGTAGTCGACGCACCTCAGCGCGGAACGGGTCCTGAGGAACCTGCGGGAGTGTTCCCTGTGCCTGACCGCTGAACGCAGGCACGTTGTACTGTGGTGGGAACTCGAACTTGCGGTCCTGGTCAGAGTCGACATTGAACTCCCACGAACGATGGTCGTCGCTGCCAGGCCAGCCAAGTTCAGCGGCTTCGTCGACAAGTCCATTTCGGTTGTCGTCGACGCCTGCTTGGCCAGGTTGCCCGTCAGGGCCGGGTGCAGAGTGGATTGGCAGGCTGAACTGCTTACGGTCCCACGAAATTGGTGTGAACCTCCGACGGCGTTCGTTGGCTTCAACAGACGTATCGTTTGAGTTGATGTTCCCAGGCATCAGATCGTGAGCGCGTGAGTGAACTCCGACCTGATCGATATCCGTCTTGCTGAGATGCAGACCTGCGGCTTCAGAAACTGACAGGATTTCGTCAATGGCACCGAGAGCTGAGCGCGGTTCCACGATAATTTCAGTCATGTCATCGACTAGCACGTCATCCGAACCGCCCGGGTTGCTCGTGAAGTCGAACATACCGTCAACCCCGTATTCGGCGAACAGCCGGTGAATGCGGGTTCCCTGCATCAGGTTGCCGCTGCCGACAGTTCCTTGCGCCCATTGCGGAATACCAGCGACGTCATAGTCGACGTAGTTAAGCCACCGCATCGGACTACCCAGAGATATGTGCTGGTTGAGCTGTTTCGGGTTGCTGGCCGCTGTGAACCGCCCACGCCCACTGACTGACAATGGGTGTCCGAATGCCAGCGTGCCGCCGCTAGCCTGGTTTCCGGCTCCGCCAAGGTTGGCATTGCGATTGTCATCGCGGTCAAAGTAGCCGGGATAGGGGAACAGGTTGACTGCCTTGAGCGGAAACGGTGATGCGAGGTTGACGTTCGGGTCGTTCAGGTTGATCAAGGGCGCGCCCGTCGGGCCGGGAATCCAGCCTGCGGCCTGCAGCATTTGCCAGACGCGGTTTGCTTCACCCATCCGCCCCGCGTGAACTTCTGGAATGGCACCGCCAAATTCGACGCGGCCCTTATTCAGCCACCAGAGTTCCATGTTGGCCAGTTCCCAGCGGTTGACCGTATCTGAATTCCCAAGCGGAAATCGTCCGTAGTAATC
>JAPOLP010000763.1 GCA_029977045.1 Planctomycetota bacterium | reverse complement strand
GATCTCGCCGGTCGGCTTGCCTTCTGCGTCGACGAGTGGTGAGCCGTCTGCTTTGACAAACGGCGTCCGACCGCCGAGCAGATCGCCGCTGAGGTGCCACTTGCCGACGTGACAGGTGTCGTATCCGGCGTTGCGAAGCAGGGTAGCGATCGTCAACTCGGACCGCTGCAGGTGCACTGGCGAATAAACCGGAATCCAGTTGAAGATGCCGAGACGCGTTGGCGTGCGGCCCGTCATCAGGCCCGCTCGGGACGGCGAGCAGTTCGCGTGAGCGGCGTAACAGTCCGTCAGCTTGAGGCCCTCGGCAGCAAACCGGTCGATGTTCGGCGTTTTGATTCGCGGATGCCCGTAACAGCCCAGGTCGCCGTAACCGAGGTCGTCGGCGAGAACGATGACAATGTTCGGTCGCGAGTCTTGGGAGACGAGAGAATCGTTCTGGGCGGGTGCCGGGGAGGTCAGGGCTGCGCACAGAATCATGATCCACAGAATCATTTGGGGCAGGCGTGGCATGGCGGGCTTTGGGGAACGGTTTGCGGGTTGAGTGTCTGCGACGATCGACTTGTCGTGTTTGAGCGGGCACAGCGTGTCAGACGGGTGGCGGGGAATCCAGTTTGAGCAGCAGATTGGAACGAATTGGGACAGGTCGCATAACTGGATCAGGTGGAACAGTCTGAAGCCGTGGTTGAATGGTTGCGGGTTTCCGAATCCGTTCTCCCGGCAGTCTTTGACAGTGCTTGCGGCAGAGACAGAATTGGCCGAACGCCTCCCGTGGCTGCTCAATGACGTCAGACGTTGCGGAAAGCCGTCTGCCATCTGCGAGTGGGTGACCGCCGGGCAACTTAAGAAGTCGGGCTCTTGAAAACGCTTGAGGAGAGACGCGCCGATGGCGACCGTCCTGAATGAACCGGAAACCGCTCACGAAGCGGAATACGATCCGTCCGAACCCGACATCGCGCTGCTGGAAGACAAGTTTCCCGAGTGGTTCCGGATGTCGGCACCTGGTACCGGGTGGGTTTTTCTCATCGGCGTGATGTTTATCGTGCTCAACCTGCGACCGCTGTCGCACACGGACCTGTGGGGGCATCTGTCGTATGGGCGGCTGGTCTGGCAGACGGGAGCATTGCCGGCGACCGAACCGCTAATGCCGCTGTCCGAAGGGGTCGGCTTTATTGACACTGCCTGGTTGACCCAGTTGCTGGCTTACGGTGCGTTTCAACTGGCAGGTAAAGCGGGCATCGTTCTGCTCTGTGCGCTGTCCGGAGCAGCGGCATTAGGTGTTCTGACGGCCCGGGTTTACGAACGCACTCGTAGCAGCCTGGCCGCCGGGCTCGTCTGCTGCATGGCGCTCTTCGTCGAGTGGCAGCAGCTCATCATCGTTCGACCGCAGCTCGCGGGATTTCTGTTTTTCTCCGTGCTGCTGAGCGTGCTGCTGCGGCGCGAGTGGAAACGATCGAACTGGTGGGTGCTGCCTGGGATGTTCGCTCTGTGGGCGAACATGCACGGTTCATTCGCGGTTGGCCTTGTCATGCTGGCGTGCTTCGCTGCCGGCCGGGCCTTTGATGTTCTGGGCCGAACTCGATCGCTCCGCGGCCTGTTTCACGATCGCAAGCTGCTGCGACTGGTGCTGGTTACGGAACTAGCTGCGGCGGCGACGCTGATCAACCCGTACGGCCTGCGGCTGTGGGGTGAAGTGATCGCGATCGGTCACAATCCGAATCTTTCGCTGCTGGCCGATTGGCGAATTCTGCACATTCAGCAGGTTCAGGGGCAGGCTGCGTTTGCTGTCGCGGCGCTGCTGTTTCTGGTTTACCGCTGGAGTCCGCGGCGGGCCTCGACGGCTGAGTATCTGCTGCTGGGCGGCCTGGGCTGCTGGATGCTGTGGACGTCGCGAGTTCTGATGTGGTGGGGGCCGGTGGCCGTCTGCCTCATCGGAATTCACGGAGTCGCGGCGTGGCGGCGGGCTCGTGGAACCAGACTGAATCGCGAACCGGCTCCGCGTGCGAGCATGTGTACCGTGGTCGCCATCTTCCTCGGCATCATCTTCCTGCAGATTTCACACCCCGGAGCGGTCGCACTGAAGGCAGCTCTCGGACAGGACTGGAAGGCTCGTGCTGAGAAAATTCCGGTCAGTCTGAGTACGCCTGTCGGAGCCGCGGAGTATCTCGTTGAAAACCCGCCGGAAGGGCTTGTCTTCAATGACTTCGAGCTGGGCGATTATCTGCTCTGGGCCGGCCCGCCCGGTATGAAGCTGATGGTTGCGTCGCACGCTCACCTGGTGCCGCACGAAGTCTGGGATGACTACCTGAGCATTATCGAGATGCGAGGTGCGTTCTTCGGGATGCTCGAACGGTACGGCGTCAACACCATCGTACTCGACGTGAATTCGCATCCGGCACTGGTGGAACAGCTTCGCGAATCAACGGAGTGGAAGCGGGCCTTCGAGGACGACCGGTCGATCATCTTCGACCGCAGGAAGCCGGTCTGACGTTTCCGACCGGTCGGACGCTCTGTCGGGACGGCGTCCGGTCTCGGCGAGCGAGAAATAAGTTCTGCGTATCTCTGACACTGCAATACAGCCGTTATCCATCCGTTGCCGAGTCTGCACTCTAATGACTGCTCGGTCGGCTGCTGCCGCGAGGCTTGCTCAAATGAAGAAGTCCAGAAGCTCGACGTTTGCGGGATTCCTGTTCGTCCAACTGGTGACCGCCGGTGCGTTTGCCGCCGCGTGGACGGCCATGACTCCAGACCAGAGCGATCTTGTTCTGGAGATCGCGACCGGAAAGACGCACTTCCATCCCGTCACGATCGGCCGGACCGAAGCGCTCGTCGTGACTCCGTTGTACGACGACGAGGAACTGGTCAGCGACCATGATCTGGCGGCGGTACTCAAGCAGGTGCAGCCGCGATTCTCGCCGGACAAGCTGAAGCCGAATCATGTCGAGCACGCGCTCCGCACTTGGCACGTTGATGCCGAGTTCCAGGATCCCGCTGTGATGTCTGGAGCGGACATGCGAGATTTTCTGCTCAACCATGCTCGGTTCATGCTCTCATGGAATCCTGAAACGAAGCCGTTGCTGCAGGATCGCGACACTGGCGTCTACATCCGCTGGGGCAAGGAGTCGGGAGCGTCGTACCACCACGACCACACGCTGGCGTGTCTGACGGAAGCCGGAGTTCCGCTCGACTTCACCGTCCGCACGCCGAGGTATCCGAATCGAACGTTCAAGCAGGTCATCGAGCAGGCGATCTACGACTTCGACCTCGACGAACGCGAAACCGAATGGTCGGCGATGGCCTTCGGACTGTGGCTGGCCCCGACGCGCGAATGGGAAAACTCACACCGCCGCAAGCTTAGTTTCGATCTGATCGCCAAACGCCAGCTTCGCGGCCACAAGCAGTACGGTGTCTGCGGCGGAACGCACCGGCTGTATTCGCTGATGCTGCTGGTCCGGATCGACGACCTGACTCGCGCGCAGAGCGAATCCGATGAGGGCATCCTGTCTGACGCGATTCGGTCCGAAGTTATCGATCATCTCACGACGGTGCGCGACATCCTGGAAGTTACTCAGTTCGAGGACGGCCACTGGCCTTACAACTGGCCGGACGGAGCCGACGCGGTCAAGAATCCGGACACGACTTATCCGGCATACCGCGACGT